>CAZIUY010000027.1:0-7265 GCA_964542625.1 uncultured Muribaculaceae bacterium
ATTAAGAGAATCTTCTAGCAAATATACATTAGAAGAACTAGAGAATTGTATTTTAAAATTATGTAATATGGACTTAAAGATGGTAAGTATGGATAATTTAGGATATGATGAAATAAGAAAGTTTTTACTAGAATTATAAAAGAACCTTACAAAAGATTCTTTATTTTTTCGGTATTTTTAAAGTTTAATTTGGCTACATATTTTAATTCATCGAATCCATACTTCTCGATGAAACGACAAGCAAATTCATCGACTTTTTCTCCAGCTCCTTTAGGTATTTCCATAGAATACTTATCATTCATCTTATCTAACTCTTTTAAAAAGATATAACGACTTATGATAGAAGCACAAGCAACAGATAAACATTTATCTTCAGCATGGGGTGTAAAAGATATATTAGTAACTTTCTTAGGGATATCTTTTATATGTTCGTAATACTTAGTAACATAAGAAAATTGATCGACGACGATATAATCATAAGTGTAATTATCTTTATTCAAGAGAGTACTCAACACTTTATTATGTAATATAGCTTTGATCTTATTCATGTTAGTAATACCACTTTTGTTATAATCTTCTGGAGATAAAATATACATAACATTGGGAATATTCTTGATGACTTCTGGAGCTATCTTTAGAATCTTCTCATCAGTAAGTTTTTTAGAATCACGAACACCCAAGTCTTCTAACATAGTAAAATAATCTTTAGAAACATAACAAGCCGAAACGACGATAGGGCCAAAATAATCTCCTGTTCCTACTTCATCTGAACCGATCGTATTAGCATATTTATAGAGATTATCTTCTTTACTTGTCGTACTATCTTTCTTCTTTTGTTCTTTAAGTTTTAATTCCCTATCGATATCTCTATGATTCAAATAGGCTTCTCTATCTCTCCAAAGATGATAGTCAATATCGGGTGATACTCCTTGAAACATGATTTTACCTGACTCATAAAGAGTCACTACTGTACCACAATCTTCACTTTGAAATACAGAATAGGGTGGTTTTTTTTCTTTCATAGTATCTTTATAATGTTCGATGATTTCATCTTTTAAATTTTCACTTATTTTATAAACTATAGTCATGATTACCAACTCCAGGACAATTTTATCATATAAGAAGTAAGTTAGCAAACAGTTTAGTTATTAGTCTTATTATAGTGACGGTAGAGCTCTTTAAATCGATTAAAGTGAACTATTTCTCTTTGACGCAAGAATAGTAGGGGATTGATGACATCTTCGTCCGTTGCGACGTCTATTAAGTTTTCATATATGGCTCTTGCTTTTTGTTCCGCGGCCATATCTTCCGAGATATCTGCTAAAATATCACCAGTCGATGCAAAGTAAGTAGCAGTAAATGGTACACCATTAGCATCAGTCGGATATATACCTTTTCCATGTTCGACATAAGTACTTCCTAATCCCATAGACTTCATCTCTTCGACGGTCGCGTCTTTAGTTAACATATGTACCATCGTCGATACCATCTCGGCGTGTCCTATTTCCTCAGTGGCAATATCATTTAAGATACTTCTTCCCATATCATCTGGCATATTAAATTTTTGACTAAAATATCTTAAAGCCGCGGCTAATTCCCCATTAGAACCACCAAATTGGGTTATGATATACTTAGCCATCTTTAAATCTTTCTTACGAATATTAAGTGGATAAGGTAATGACTTGACATACTTATACATTATATACGCCCCTCTTCCCATGGCCAAACACCTTTCGACCAATCATTTCCAACCGACAAATCATCGATACTAAGTGGGCCAAATCTCTTTACATATACTTCTTTCTTCTTCTTACAATCATTTACATATTGTTTAAATAATCGATAAACATACTCGTCATTAGGATGTATATCTAAATAAAGGTTTAAATCTGTAATGACGAAATCTAACATTTGTATTTCTAATAGACAGTTCTCTCTTTCATTTGACCCCTTTAACTTTACTGGATTATAATTTTTATAAGGTTTATATAAACTAGGGAAAGTATTACCTAACCTCAGGCTTTCTTTGGCATCATAAAGTGTAGTATTAGTATCTATTACTTCGACTGTTTCAGGTTTAAAATCTAAGATTGGATTATAAAAACCATCTTTATCAAATAACATAAATATTCCTCCTTAATCTTAATGTATTCTAAGAGATTAGTTTGTGTATGGGTAATCGTCTAATATTTACACGAGTAAATGTAAACGTTTTGGCAAGCGGGTTCTTTTGCTTGAAAAAGTAATATTTATGCTGTACTATTATTTTAGAGAGTGGTACAATATGATAGTTTGATGTTCTATCATGGCGATAGAATTTCATCATAATTTGAATGAAAGATACTTCATGAGGACATCACTAAATGAGCGATATACTTTAAGTATACTTATCAAGAATATTTCTATCGAGTACTACTTCTTGCAAATTCAATATATAAAAAAGAATTTGTATCCCAAATGTCTTAAAGGCGTATGCCAATATTACCAAATTATCGTAATTTTGGAAGTAGATTTACTTAGAGTTTATCGTCTAATAATTTATCAAAATATTTACGATTAGGAGGATTTATGGAACACATTAGTGTACTATTAAAAGAAGCTATAGATGGTTTAAATATCAAAGAAAACGGAATATACGTCGATGCGACTTTAGGATATGGTGGACACAGCAGTGAGATTCACAAGCGTTTAGAAAGGGGTTTCTTATTCGCCTTCGATCGAGATAAAAGAGCCATCGACCATGCTAAAGAAAAATTTAAGAGTAGTAATAACATTACCCTGATATATGAAAACTTCGCTAATATGAAAGAAGCACTTTTAAAATATGGTGTTAGTAAGGTCGATGGTATTATCTTTGATTTAGGACTATCTAGTCCACAAATCGACGATGCAACAAGAGGATTTAGCTTCATGCAAGATGCCATGCTCGATATGAGAATGGATGAAGGACAAGGCTTAAATGCTAGGCAAGTAGTCAATGAATATGATTATAGTGAGCTAGTCCAAATATTCTTTAAATATGGAGAAGAAAGATACAGTAAACAAATTGCAGAGTGTATCATAAAGAATAGACCGATAAATACGACACTAGAATTAGTCGATGTAATTAAAAAATCAGTGCCAATCTCGTATTATTTACAACATCATCCTGAAAGACGGATATTTCAAGCTATTAGAATAGAAGTAAATGATGAGCTACGTACTTTAGAATACATCTTACCTATTGCTATCGATTTATTAAATCCTCATGGTCGTATTAGCGTCATTACATTTCATTCACTCGAAGATAGAATTACTAAACAAGTATTTAATAAATATAGTAAAGTCGATGATTTAGTCAAAGGCTTACCAGAAATTCCAGAACAATTTAAACCCAAAATAAAACTCATAAACAAGCATCCAATATTACCGAGTGAAGAAGAAATAAAAAATAATCCTCGTAGTAAAAGTGCAAAACTTAGAATAATAGAAAGGTTGTAATTGATGAAAAACACTAAAGAAAGACTTAAAGGTATCGATAAACTGATGATTACTTTTATATTCTTATTAGCAGTATTTGTTCCTGTCTCAGTCGTTTTTAGTCAAGCAACATTGAGTGATGTCAATATTGAATTAGAAAAATTACGAAGTAAAGTCGAGAAACAGGAAAATACGAATGAAAGTTTATCCATGCAAGTAGATGAATTAGCAAGTTTATCTAACATACAAGATATTGCTAAAGAATATGGATTAAGTTACAATAATGATAATATTATCGTAATTAAAGATTAATAGGAGGACTTATGAAGAAGAACAATACGATTAGGATAAGTTATTATGGTATAATTGTCATTGTTCTTCTTTTTGTCGTTATAATAAGTAAACTCATATATGTGAGTTATGCCGATACTATCGATGGGATGAATATTAAAGAGTTTGCATCGAATCGAAATACGACTACTGAGACTATACAGGCTAGTAGGGGCACTATCTATAGTGTCAATGGAGAAGTACTAGCCAAGAATGTTAACTCTTATACTGTCATTGCTATAATAGATGAAGATTATCCAAATCATGTCGAAGATAAAGAGTATACAGCCAATACCTTAGCAAGTTATATTAATATGACTCCTGAAGCTATTTTAGAAAGACTTAATAAGATAGGATTTCAAGTAGAACTTCGTCCTGGTGGAACAAATATAAGTGAGACATTAAAGAAAGAAATAGAAGCATTAGATTTACCTGGAATAAGTTTTATTTCGAGTACTAAGAGATATTATCCTTGTGGAGACTTTGCTTCATATATTATCGGTTATGCTAAAAAGCAAGATGATGGCAGTATCACTGGAGAACTCGGAGTAGAGATGTATTACGATAATGAATTATCAGGTAAGAATGGTTCTATTACTTATCAAAAAGATGCTTATGGGTATCGTATTGCTGATACTCCTGTCATCGAAACTGATGCAACTAGTGGTTTAGATATATACTTGACGATAGATTCTAACGTCCAAATGTATTTAGAAAATTCTCTATCTGATTTTACAGAAACCTCAGAGTTCGAGTGGGCTACTGTGACGATTGCTAATGCTAAGACAGGGGCTATTTTAGCAAGTGCGGCAACACCTAGTTTTGATCCGAATATTTTAAATATCACGAACTATAATAATCCTCTCGTTAGTTATCAATATGAACCAGGTTCGACGATGAAGATATTTAGTTTTATGGCCTCAATCGAAGAAGGTATTTACGATGGAGATGCTATATATACATCTGGTATGAGATATGTCGGTGAAGATAAGGTTACTGACTGGAATAAAGTAGGTTGGGGAGATATTACATATGATGCTGGATTTACTTATTCTTCTAATGTAGCCGCGGCTAATTTAGGGTTAGCATTAGGTAAAGATAAATTGATAGAATATTATCATAAGTTCGGTTTTGGTTCTAAGACAGGAATCGAAATGGCTAACGAATACTCAGGGGTAATCGACCCTAACTATGATTTAGAGGTTGCTAATGCAGCTTTTGGACAAGGTATTACGACGACTCCAATTCAAAACATTCAAGCACTTACTAGTCTTGCTAATGAGGGAGTAGTCTTAAAGCCATACATCGTATCTAAAGTAGTAGACCCTGCTAGTAATGAAGTCATATACGAGGGAGAAAGGACAGAATTAGGTAGAGCTGTCTCCAAAGAAACAGTCGATAAAATGTTAGAATTATTATACTTGACAGTCAATAGTAGTGATACGGTTGCAACAGGTAGAGTATATCAAACAGAATCTACGACTTTGATAGGTAAGACAGGTACGGCTCAAATAGCATCGAGTAGTGGTGGATACGAACAAGGTAGTTATAATAATATAAGAAGTTTTGCAGGATTATTTCCATATGAAGACCCTGAATATGTCATTTATATTTCCGTTAAAAAGTTACACGGTTCTTCGAGTGCAATGGCAACTGTTGTCAAATCTGTCGTCGAATCGATTGCTAAGTATAAGAATATCGATCAATTGACGATCGATGTCGATACGAGTAAGATAATAAGTATCGATAATTATATCAATAGTGATATTACAGAAGCACGAGAAGAACTATCTAATTTAGGAGAAGATGTCTATGTTATAGGGGATGGTACTAGAGTAATCGATCAATATCCTTATAAGGGAGCGGAAGTTACTAAGGGAAGTAAAGTATTCCTCTTGACGAACTCGACCAGTCGCCTCATGCCAAATATGATAGGGTGGACATCCTCAGAAGTTGGAAGCTATTGTAATTTAGTCGGTATCGAGTATAATATTACTGGTTATGGAAAAGTTATAAGTCAATCTATTTTAGAAGGTACTCAAATTACTTCTAATATGGAGTTAGAACTGACACTAACGAGAAAAGAGGATGATTCTTGATGGAAGATAAAAGTTTTAAAGATACAAAAATATTTAAGATAATAAATAGCCCAATTAGTATAATCATAGCACTAGCTATTTTAGTAATATTTCTATTAATATATAGTAGATTTCTAGTGAGGGCTACTACCTTATATCGTTTTAGTGGTTATACTGAAGAATTTTCTATACTAAATGGAACAATATTCACCAATCATAATATCAATTACTTTGGAGATTCTAAAATAATATACACAGGGGATGATATTAAATTAAATAATTTTAAAGTAGGATATTATATAAAAGATGGTGACGATTATAGTGTAATATGTGAATATAAGGGATCTGATTCTATGGAAGATGAAGAAGTTTATGCTAGTATCCAAGAGATATTTCTAAATGTGGATTTAAGTTTTACAGAGACACATAAAGATGCAGAATATATGTCTTCCGATAATCTCGATAATTTAGATAAGATGATTTTTAGAGTGACAGGGACTGATGAATCGGGAGAAGAAGTAAATATAGAGGTACCGATAGATATCGAAAAGATAACTAAATGAAGATAAGATGACAAAAAGTCATCTTTTTTTTCTCTAATCAGCCAAAAAGTACTTGAAAAACAGTATAATTATGATATAATTTAAGAGCATTCGTTAATTCTGTCTCCTTAGCTCAGCTGGTAGAGCAACTGACTCTTAATCAGTGGGTCTGGGGTTCGAATCCCCAAGGGGACACCAATTTTTGAATGGGCCTGTAGCTCAGCTGGTTAGAGCGCACGCCTGATAAGCGTGAGGTCGGAGGTTCAAGTCCCCCCAGGCCCACCATTTTTATGGCCGGTTGGTGAAGTGGTCAACACATATGCCTTTCACGCATACATTCATGGGTTCAAATCCCGTACCGGTCACCAAAATAGTTTGTCAAGCCCTCATATTTTAGGGCTTTTTAATTTTTTTACTCTTCAAAATTACTCCGACTTTCGTTTTAGAAGTATTTATCAGTTGCTCCTCTTAGTGTCGTATATTTCTATAGAATATTTAGGCTCCACGCCTTTACTTGTTACAGCCAGTCGGGGATTTTTTATTTACTTTATAAAAAAGGATACCTTATATGGTATCCAGGTTGTCCTACTTAAAGGACTATAGTCTAACTAATTGTTCCACTAAAGGAACTCAAGTTACGTATTGACTATACCATATTTTGTGTAAAATATCAAACTTTATTCATGTTTTTATCTATTTTTATGTTTGTATATTTCTTTATAAGTTCATTACTTATAATTTTCATTGTTTTACTATTACATTTTGCTCTGCCTATAATATCATATTTATTTTTTGGATGTATTATTTTCTTTTTACTTATTGTTGTAACTTGATTAATACAAGCATATGAATTTTT
>CAZIUY010000028.1:0-7010 GCA_964542625.1 uncultured Muribaculaceae bacterium
GTACAAAAATATAAAATTAGAAATAAAGATCTCTTAAATAAACTAAGTGATTATTTATTAGATAATATTTCTAATATAACATCTTCTACTAAGATTGAATCAGTACTTAAATCGAACAAATTAAAAGCAGATCATAAGACTATCGATAAATATATCGAATATTTATGCAACGCATTTGCCTTTTATAAAGTAAGAAGATATGACATAAAAGGGAAAAAATACTTAGTATCTCAAGATAAATATTACTTATCTGACCATTCATTTAGATCTTCTATACTAGGTAAGAAGAACATAGATTATGGAAGAGTCTTAGAAAATATAGTAGCAATCGAACTATTACGAAGAGGATATGAAATATATGTAGGTACTTTATATAATAAAGAAATTGATTTTGTAGCAATGAGAAAAGATGAACAAATTTATATACAAGTCACTGAGAATATAAGTGATTCTAAGACTCTAGAAAGAGAAATATCTCCATTATTAAGTATTAGAGATGGTTATAAAAAGATGATTATTACGAGATTATATCACGAAAGTTACTTAAAAGACGGTATCGAAATAATCGATATAGCAGACTGGCTATTAAATTAAAATTTTATTTGACATTTTTTATCTCACCCGAACTTTATCTACATGACCCAGCATTCATTTACAATTAATTAATATTTTGGTATAATTACCCTAGTATTTGGAAGTGATTTTATGCAATTACCTAACTTAGATATGGCACGTAAGAGAAATATTACACCTGTTTCCTATAAAGATATAGAACCATTAGAGGATAAGAATCTGTTTTTTAGTAAAAAGTATTTTCTAAAGACGTATGGTTGTCAGATGAATGTCCATGACTCAGAAGCTATTAAAAATATGCTCGAAAATATTGGATATAATGAAGTAGATACTCTAGAAGATGCTGACTTAGTTATCTTGAATACGTGTGCTATAAGAGAGAATGCTCACGATAAAGTTTTTGGCTTTTTAGGACGTTGTAAGCATTTAAAAGAGGCTAAACCTGATGTCATCATCGCTGTTTGTGGTTGTATGGCTCAAGAACCATCTGTTTGTGATGAAATATTAAATAAAAATAAATTTGTCGATTTAGTCTTTGGTACACATAATCTCTATATGTTACCTACTCTTCTTCAGAATAAAACGAAGAATACTGATATCGAAGTTCCATCTATCGAAGGAGATGTCTTAGAAGGTATCGAGTATAAGAGAGACTCAAAGATAGAAGCATGGGTTAATATCATGTATGGGTGTGATAAATTTTGTACATACTGTATAGTACCATATACGCGTGGTAAACAAAGGAGTAGAAAGAGTAGTAAGATTATCGAAGAAGTAGAATCTTTAGTTAAGTCTGGTTATAAAGAAGTTACATTATTAGGTCAAAATGTCAATGCTTATGGTAAGGATTTACAAGGCGAAATAACTTTTGCCGAGCTATTAAAGAAAGTCGCGGAAACGAAAATAGAACGTATTCGCTTTGTCACTAGTCATCCATGGGATTTTACAGACGAAATGATCGATACGATAGCGGCCTATGATAATATCATGCCTTATATTCACTTGCCCTTACAGAGTGGTTCTTCTAAGATTCTAAAATTAATGGGTCGAAAGTATACCAAAGAAGAGTATCTAGAGTTATATGATAAAATAAAATCACGTATTCCTAATGTTGCTATTACGACTGATATAATCGTCGGCTTCCCTGGTGAAACAGAAGAAGACTTTCAAGAGACTATAGACACCGTCAAAAGATGTAAATTCGATAGTGCCTTTACTTTCATATTTTCTCCTCGCGTAGGTACACCTGCCGCTAAATTTCAAGATACGACTACCAAAGAAGAAAAAGAGAATCGTTTGAAGAGATTAAATGAACTCGTAAATGACATATCTTTAAGTATAAATAAGACTTATATTGGTAAGACGGTAGATGTCTTGATTAATGGTAATAGTACGAAGGGTGAGGGAATGCTCGCAGGATATACAGATACTATGAAATTAGTAAATATCAAAGGAAGTACTAACTTAATTGGTACTATTGCGAAAGTTAAGATAACCGATGCTAAGAGCTTTAGCTTAAATGGTGAGGTGAAGAAATGAAAGAAATAATCAATTGTCTTACTTTTATACCATGGATTCTCTATTTTATCGAGATAATACTTTATCGTATAGGAGTAATCGAAGATTGTCATTTAGAAAAAGATAAATACTTTAAATATTTAGGTGAACATTTATTTTCTACTATTAATATCAAAGAATTAATACTATTCTTTATCTTCTTATTATTCTTACAAGAAGAAAATAATTTAGTATTAGAAATACTTTTCCCAGTCATCTATATTTATCTTCTAATAGATTTCTTTCATACCCTTGCTAGTGACTGCAAGAAAATAAAAAATAAGAGCCTCATGGTCTTATCAGTCGTCCTCTTAGTCGGTATTATCTTATTTTACTTACTGACATCTAAACTTTATACGACATATATCTTAATGTTTATAGTGTCCATCTTAAATGCTTTCTTGATTTTCGTCTTTGCATTCATGACTAAACGATTACGATTAACCTCTAAAACCAAATAGAGGTTTTTTGTTTAAATAATAAAAATTTATACCATAATAAAAGTGGTGAAGACATTATGAAAGAAATGATGATCGTCCTTTTTAGAACTGTATTTTTCTACTTTTTTGTCATGTTTATGTTTAGATTGATGGGTAAACGGGAAGTAGGACAGTTGGGTATAGTCGACTTAATCGTCTCGATACTTATCGCTGAATTAGTCGCTATTTCGATAGAAAATACGACCGATACGATATTCTTAACCCTCATTCCCATCGCAGTCTTAGTCTTTTTAGAAATATTCCTAGCAAGATTATCTTTAAAGTCTAAAAGAATTAGAGTCTTCTTTGGAGGTAGACCTTCTATCATCATAGATAGGGGGAAAGTAGATTATAAAGAGATGGTCAAACAAAGATATACGATGGATGACTTATTGTTCGAATTAAGACAAAAAAGTATTAAGTCCCTAGAAGATGTCGAATATGCTATTTTAGAGCCTAATGGTAAACTTTCTATCTTCCAGGCGAAAGTATTCGATAAAGCACTACCACTACCTTTAATAGTCGATGGCGAAGTACAGCAATTTACCTTAAAGAAAATTAAAAAGACTCGTACTTGGTTAGATACCATCATCAGAAAAAATAACTTAGATATAGAAGATATCTTCTACTGTTTCTATAAAGGGCATAGAGTATTTATTATTAAAAAAAGTGACATGATTACACCTTAAAAATTGAGAAAAATCAAAAATATCCGTAATAATATATAATAGGGGGACATTTTTCGACAGTATTTAGTAATAGATTATAGTAATATATCTTTGGTGAATACATATGAAAAAAATGACTCCAGTAATATTAGCTAGTTTAATTGGGTGTATCTTATCTTTTATAATTTACAAAGCAATAGAAAAAAATACTTTCATCGCTTCTAAATACAACGTCGTTGCAATCCAATTGGGAGTATTCAATGACCCTACAAAAGCAAATGAAATGGCATCATCGATTGGTGGAAAGACATTTCGTGATGGCGATATCTACCGAGTATATTATGCTATCTTAAATAATAGTGATAACATTGCTTTCATAGAAGAGTACTTAAATAAACAGGGTATTAGTTATTATCTTAAATCACTATCGGTAAGTGATGAAGTCTTAAAAGAGTCTATTGCTTTTGAGAATGTCATGCAAAGATTAGATGATACATCCAAACTAGATATTAACGAGCAAATTTTAAAGATTTATGAAGGAGTGATGACATGAGAACATTATTAAAAGATTTACCCGTCGATGATTTACCTAGAGAACGCTTGATTACTTATGGTGCTAGTGTTCTATCTGATACAGAATTATTAGCAATTATCTTGAGAACTGGTACTAAAGGTTTATCTGTGATGGGACTTGCCGATGAAATATTATCATCTTGTAAAAATATTAAAGATTTAAAGAGTCTTACCTTAAATACTCTCGAAAATATTAAAGGTCTAGGAACAGTTAAGGGTGTAACCTTACTCGCGGCAATAGAACTCGGTAGGAGAGTATATGAAGAAAATACACCTAGTACAATTAAACCGAAAATAAGATGTGCAATCGATGCTATCTTGAACTATGCACCTTTAATTAAAGATGCTAAACAAGAAAACTTTTTAGTATTATTTCTCGATACTAAGAAAAGGTGTATCTCTCATAAAATTATCTTTAAAGGGACATTAAATCAATCATCAGTCCATCCAAGAGAAGTATTTAAAGAAGCTGTCTTAGAAAGTGCTAGTGCTCTTATTATCATGCATAACCATCCAAGTGGTGATATAAATCCCTCTCATGCCGATAATGAAGTAACAGGACAGTTTGCAACCGCAGGGAATATGATGGGTATACCTTTAATAGATCATATTATCGTCGGAGGAATGGAATACTATAGTTATCAAGAAGAAGGTCTAATTAAGTATGTATAAAGCTAAATCATTTATCATGGGACTAATCATCATATTATCTTTTATCGTCATACATAATCCCGTAATATGTGCTATTTCCAATATAACGACGCTTTTTAGAGAATATAATAAGACTATACTTCTAAAAAATACATACTTAGAAAAGATAGATAACTTAGAAGGAATCATTTCGGATTATGAACTTGCACTAGATAATTTACAAATTTATGAAGGTTCTAATTATGTTCTAGGTAAAATTGCTTTAAGAGACTTATATGATTTTTATGATATATTGAGTATTTCTTTAGATAGTACAGTCAATAAAGGTAATGCCGTCGTCAATGAAGATGGTTTAGTAGGTATTATTTCATCTAGTAATAAATATACTGCTGTTGTATCGCTCATAACTAATAATAAGACTATAAGCATCAAAGTAGACTCCTACTATGGACTCTTAGGTGGTTATGATAAAAAGAATAACACTTTGATCGTCCATAATCTTAATAACTATGCTAAGGTAGATGTTGGCGATGAAGTAAGAACAAGTGGTTTACAAGAAATCGATCGAGATATTAAAATTGGTACAGTCAAATCTATAGAAAAGACAGCAACAGAGACTATTCTCTATGTAACACCATATGTTAACTTCGATAATCTAAACTATTTAATGGTGATCAAGAAATGATACTAATATGTCTTATTCTAGATATTTTCTTATGTAGTGTATCTTCTTTTAAATTACCACTAATTATATCAGCTATTCCCTTTACTAATAACCCTCTAATACTCATCATATACTTTTTATTATTATCGATTATCGATTTTCACTATCTAATACATTTAATTATCATATCACTCATCTATTTATTAGATAAAATGATTACTAAATACTTTGTTAGAACATATTTAACATATATTATGAGTATTATTTCTTACTATATATTATATTATTTTATATGTTATTATCTAATCTAAATCTTGTCAAACAGGCGTAATTTTATTAAAAATTTTAGTTTAAACTATACATATCCCGATTATTTATGTTATAATACAAATTAGTAAAGGTATGATTTTATGAAAGATAAAAAGATGAAGTATGTTCTCAGTGTTTTACTTATTACTACGGCTTTGTTATTAGTGGTTGGTACATCTTATGCTTATTTAGCATCTCGCAGGAAAGCTCTTAGTGATGGGCAAGACTTAACCCAAATGCGTGCTGCCACCTTAAGTGATTTAAAGCTAGTATATAACGATTGTATAGATGCTGATTGTGAAAATATATCTGGAAGTATTTCTTTAGGTTCTTCGATAACTAAAGGATTCGAAATTACCAATAGTTCTGGATATGATTTAACTTATAGTTTATTTTTCCAGGATATATTAAATACATTTGAAAATGATGAATTAGTTTATAAAATCGTTTCCCTAGATACTAATCAAGAACTAATTTCGACGACGCCCGTACCATATAAAGAACATATGGCTGTAGATGAACTTATAAAATCCGATATAGCCATATTGGATGGTACTACCCAAAGGTATGAGATTACGATAACATTCTTGAATACTAATTATGATCAAAGTGAAAACTATGATGCTGAGTTCTTCTTATCTCTTGGATTTATCGAATCTAATAGACAAGCTGTACCTGTAGTGGGGGGATATTCTAGAACTATAGCACCAGACTTTATGAGGCCAACACAGACTGATGAAGGAATATATGAAAGTATAGAAAGTGCTGGGACTACTTACTATTATAGAGGTGGAGTCGAGAATAATTATGTCCATTTTGCTAATCTTTATTGGAGAATAGTTAGAATTAACGAAGATGGTTCTTTGCGTATCGTTTATGATGGGACGAGTATTCATGATAATCTTGATGCATCTAGCGATAGATTAATTGATAGTAATGTCGCTTATGATAATATCGATAAGACATTGAATGATTGGTATCAAGAGAATATTACAAATGCTGGATATGATACGTATGTTTCATCGAAAGTATTCTGTTATGATACACTGAGTTCTTCTAATACAGTTAATCTCTCTTGTAGTGGTAATACGAATAGTACTTCATCGAAAGTCGGGTTACTCACTTCTAGTGAGTTAATTGCAAGTGGAGTAGGGGCTTATGAGACTGGTTCGGCGAATAGTTACCTTTATAGAGGTTCTAGTTACTGGCTTTCTACAAATAAGTCCACGGGTATTTCTTATATTGGAACAGGAAATATTCCCTTTAGCTTGAGCTCACAGTCTATTCAAAATACGAGTGGCTTAGTACCAGTCATCAATATTTCCCGCGAATATGTACAAAATATCAAAGGTAATGGAACTAAGACTAGTCCATATGAAATCTAAATAAAAAGTGGTTCGTCCACTCTTTTTATTTTATAACATAGCGAAAATTTTATTAATAGATTATATATTTTTATCCAAGAACTTATATATGTACTTTCTTCTATTGTATGAAATTTCTCAATATTGCTACCAATAGAAATAATATCTAATT
>CAZIUY010000029.1:0-6943 GCA_964542625.1 uncultured Muribaculaceae bacterium
GAGTATTAAGTTTAATAGTACTAGGCTCTAATAGATAAATAACATCTGTACAAGTTCCATCTTTATCATAATTACTATTATTTAAATCTAATAAAACTATTTCAAATTGATTAAACTTATATTTTAACTGAGGTATCTTTTCAGCAGTAACACTCATTAGTTCTTTATCATTAAAATAATCAAATTCATTACTATTAATTTCCACTGCAAGAACTTTTCTCGTAAATAAGTTCTTCTTTAACATATAAATTAATGTCGTCGAACCTGCGTCTTCAGTTAAATCTTTAAAGCCAATTACTTTAGTAACTCCACTAAAATTATTACTAGGATTATTGAAAGTACTCGCTTGATAATTATTTACATTTCCTTGATTACTATTAGAACCACCAAATAACCCATTCTTAGCATCTTTAAGACTCTTCTCATCGGCAAGTGCTAAATCATGATATTCCGCGACATCTCGATAACTATTAGGATTATTCATGAGATATGTAACTCCCGTAATATCCCTAGTAAAATTATATATACCTAAACTAATTACTTTAGATAAATAAATATTATCGATACGAGGATCATCATCTAAAAATAGAATAATCTTAGTAGCATCCAAAGATGCACTAAGTTTTTGAATGACAGCAATATTAAAATAATTTCTAATTGCTGTAATATCTATAATCATTCTATTAAAATAGAAGTTAGCGAACGTATCTATAATCGTATCGACATCAAATTCACCATCTAGGCGTTTTATGACATCGATATCTAAATTAGATAGTAAATCTTTAAATTTATTAGCAATTATTACGTTCATCTTCAATATCCCTTTCTAATACTCTTTTTATGCGACGATTATACCACCATCACTATAAGCAAAATCATAAATATATCTACTCTCACCAGAGACCTGTAAATTGGCATGGTACTTGATGACAGGTAAGTCGAACTTAAAGAAGACGACTACTCGATACTGAGACTTCTCTGAGCCCATTGGAGTGTTAGTATCATCTACTAGAGAAACAGTCCTATATATACAAGCATTATGCTCATCACTACCTACTGGGGCATTCCCTAAATCGATCGTTGCCACTAGTGACCAGTCTGTATCAGATCCTGGTACGTTGTATTCAGAATTACATGAACCATAGGCAGTATAACCTCTATTTACCATATATGCTTCGATATTTTGTTCTATGCTAGGATCATATCCCTCATTTTCTTCAATTCTACTTACTATTCCACTCTTAATCTGAAATGCTCTTGCATAATTAACTGAGATTGCCATGAAACCCGTAAATATTATCGTAAACGTAAGGCATAAAGATATGACCCATGCTGAACCCATAGCATCTCTCATTTAATCACACTCCCTCTTAACAGGATGAATCATCCAACACATAAGCAGTATCGCCACTTACTTTAAAAGTAAGTAAGACATTGACTATTGGTAAATCGAACTTAAAGAAAGTTACTACTTTATAGTAGTACTTATCTCCACATATATCATCATTAGAACTATTTTCTACTTCTAACTTATATATACAAGCGTTAGCTTTACCATCGAGCCTGTTAGTAAGATTAATTTCTTCTGGAGTACCCCAATCAGAATACGTTGGACACTCCCCATATGCTGCATAACCTTGAGCCGTCAAATATGTCTTTATTTCATCTTGAAACCCCGAATATGTACCATTGTTTTCTTCAATCTTACTTACTATATAACTCTTAATGCGAAATGCTTTGGAGTAGTTAACTGAGATAGCAATATATCCAGTGAATAAGACGATGAATGTCATACATATCGCAAAAATCCACACTGAGCCCATCGATTCCTTCAATTAGACCACTCCGTTTCTTTTACTTTAGTAATTTAATTATTGAGTGCACGTCTTAGAGCCACTTGATCCATCAGTACCAGTATATGTACATTGCCATGACTGAGCAGTTACATTTGCACCAGTACTACCGTCACACGTAATAGTTGAACCATCACTATTTGTAACCGAATACCCTGGCCCATTGTTACAAGCCTGTGTCAAGGCTATCTGTGACCTTAATGTCGGTAGTAAAAATACGGTAAATACAGCTAAGATGGCTGCGATGGCAACTATTGCAATTACTGTAGTCGATAGTTCGCCTGTTGCTTCTTTCATATTAAAATTCCTCCTTATTTTCTATAATTATTATAAGTTATTTCTTTTCTTTTATCAATATTTAATTGTATAAACTTCAAGTCAATTTACATTAAAGTTAGAAACTAAATGTCATTAGTATCGAAATGACCATCAGAATCATGACACCAATACCAGTACATACGAGCATCGTCATCGTCTTCGATTCCATCTTCTCTAATCTGTTTTTATATTTAGTTTCACGAGCCTTTTGTTGAAGATTAGATATCGTCTTCGAGAACGTCAAGAGTTGTTCTTGTTTACGTTCTTGTTTACCGAGTCCTAATCTATATAATAAACGCATCATTCTCATCGAATCTCTTACTGGATAATCTCTAGCAAATTGCATATATGGTTCTATCGAAGAATCTCCTGCATTGATAGAATCGATCATCTTTTGTAAGCCATCTTTGAATATAGAAGGTGCTGTTTCGACTGATTTACCTATCGCGACAGGCACGGTATAGTGTTGTATCAATATCTCTAGACTCTTTAAATAGTAAGGTAGTTGTACATCTATTTCGTGCATATGACGGTTACGATAGTTCTTTAAGTCCATATAAGGTAATTTGAATACTATTATGGCAATCAGTATCGCTAAGATAATCGTCAAATAAGACATATCGGCGATGAGTAAAAACAGTGAGAAAGCAAATACAAGAAGAGCATTCTTCAAGCGTTTATTATACATCGCATTGACGTCGACTTCTCCTCCATAACGGGCTTTAAGTAAAAATTCATAATCTGATTCTTTGAATCTAAGTAAGACATCTTGATAATCATTGATAAACTTAGAAGTAGACACTATCCCTGAGTATTCACAGACAAAGAATATTAAGACGGCACAAATTATTATTTCTATATACATATTACTCAGCTCCTATATCTTCATTGTAGAATTTCGTTCCCGATAAGAGAAAATACGAATTTATTATGATAATGGCGTGTAGTATTATCTGAATATACCATAGAGAAATCATTTCCATATATGATGCTGTACCGAGTAAGAATTGCATCAACATGACTAGTAAGTATAGAGCAAGACCATATACGACGAATTTCTTATAAAATGCTGCTCTATCCATCTTATCACGATAGACACCTTCTACTAGCATATCGATATCTTGCATCATGAGTTCTAATGATTCTCCAGAATCTTTGGCACCTTCATTAGTAATCTGTAAGAATAACTGGTGCATATTTTTAACCATATAATATGGATATTTATCATTCATGAATTTGATAGCCTCATCTATCGTTCCATTAGCATAAGACATATCTATCATCGTCTTGACATCGCTCAAGACAGGTTCTTCTAGTATGTCTGATTCTTTAACTCCCTCTAACGATTTAACGAAACTCTGACAAGTGTTAAATTCCATGATGACATTCGTACAATATACTTGTATTTCTTCGAATATATACTCGTTATATATACGTTTATAACGTAAGTAACTGATATAAGGAATAAAGGCAATAGCAATTACTGCATATATGATTGCCCAAAGAAGTGAGTAAAAGTATAGGTAAGCAATTGCCGCGGCAACTCCACCAAACAAACATATTTGAATGATATATTGTTTGACAGTAAAGTCTTGTCCTAATTCTTTAACTTTTTCTTTTATAACTTTAAAACTATATGGTGCATATTTTTCATATGCTTTACTAGCAAGATCAGTAAAATACTTATAAGGGGCATTACCTGGATCTTTTCTATACATAAATATAAATAACACCACTACGAGCATAATTATTAATTCCATATTTTATACACCTGCCGTTTCTTCTTTATTTAACTTAAATGTATCTTCTGGAAGGATGACTCCATGAATAGCGATATAATCTAGCAAGTTTTTAGTGGGATTCTTAAGAGATATATGACCATCTATCGTCTTCTTGTATATTAGGTTTTGTTTAGCTTGATTAGTGTCATCATCGACATAGAACTCACAAACTTCTAATATTTCACGTTGGAAACGTCCTAATTTAGCACTATAGTATCCTTTAACATAGATAGCAAGTTGTACATACCTGTATATCGTTCTTAAGAATTGTTCGACATCTTGACTACTTTCCATGAGGGCATACATACGCATCGGAACGCTAGATGCTTTTTCGGCATGGATAGTAGATAATATATTATGTCCTGAAGATATCGAGTTACGGACAGCCATGACTGCTTCCGCACTACGTACTTCGGACAACAGTATCCACTGGGGATTCTGTCGCATACACCCCTCTAGTAAGTCCGTATATGATGCGATATTATTCGTCTTCATAGCAACTATATCTCTATGGGGGAAGATTTTATCTAAGTGTAATTCGAGAGTATCTTCTATCGTTATTATTTTTTCATTCTCTTTGATGTGACTCGCTAAGTATTTAACTAGTTCTGTCTTACCCGAACCAGTTTCACCACAGACGATTATATTACAGTGTCCTTCGACACATTTCATGAGAAAATCATGCATCTGTAGACTGACATAACCTTCATCTATTAGTTTTTTCTTATTAAGTCTTATCTTAGCTGGTGTCTTACGTATGACACAAGCAATACCATTAGTAGCAATAGATTCATGTATGAAGTTCATACGTAACTCACTCGATTCAGCATCCAAAAGGGGATGAGCCATATTAAATGTTTTCCCCATGACATTAGAACACTGAAATGCTAGTTTTTCCATAAGAACATTATTTATTTCTGGTCTCTCGACTTTATAAATACCTTTAGATAGTGTCTTTAAGTGTACTTGCCCACCATTACTATAAGATACATCGGTAATATCATCGTCATCTAGAAATTCTTGTAAAGGTCCAAAATCCAGTTGATCGAATATAGCCGAATCCATCTTACTCGCCTACTCTTCCGTATCTTCTTGGGTATCATCTTCTACAGATGGAATATCTGTTGCGATACCACACTCAGCAATACCAGTAGATACTTCGACACATTCGTCTGGTATATCTTTAGTCTGTTCGAGAACTAATTCTTGTAACCATGCACTACTTACTAAAGTATCTCCTCCGACATAGTTATTATTTCTCGGTACTATTACGATTTCGAGTCCTAAATACTCTGCTTTCTTTAATAGTAAGTAAAGATCTTCTGGAACAGCAAATAGTAACTGTGCTGGTGTCCGTGATTCGACAGTCGTTTCGAAGACATTCTTACCTTCACTATCTTTTACTCCCAAGACTTTAATACTTTGAATGAATTTACCATAGACTAATAGTCCTGATTCATCTTCAGTTCGTAAATACAAGTCGATATAATCATCTGGGAAGATCGAATTACCATAAGTCGATGCAAATGATACATTCAAATAGTAAATCGAATATCCATCTGGTATATCATCGAATGCTGAATCAGGCATATCATCCTCACTCATGATATTAATATCATAGAAGTAGCTGTTTTCAGGTATTTCTGTTGCGTAAGAAACATATTGTCCTATAACTTCACTACAGTTAGTCTTCATATTGCTCGATACTTGACTAGTTAATACTTTCATCGTCGAAACCATATCTTCTGTTATTTGTGTTCTCGGTTCGATTACTTGTGTTGCATAACAAACATAAGTTGTCGACACAGCATTCTTTACACGCCAGTTATAACATAAGTAAAGGATGACTGTACCAACTATGATTGCTATTAATGTGACGGTATTCTTATTACTGAGTACCCTCTTAATCATTGTTCCTATATTACCCATTATAATTCCTCCTTTTTTATTCTAGTGGGTTAACACTCTCGTACATCTCTAATATAGCATCTATTCGATTAGTTATATCGAAAGTTGTACTCGAATTATTTATTATAATCTGTGAGGATCCCGCTGAAACCTCGACAGTAACCTTGGGTGGTGACTCATATATATCATAAAATTTAATTTTATAAGTCTTATTGATAGTTATTACTTCCGCGTATCTTCTCATGAAGTTTTCCATAAATTTTTCACTATTTATACGAAGATAACCATATTTACGATAATAACCATAATCGACAGATTCTATCATCGATGCTTCACTAATTTCTTTTAATAGATGGTAATTCTGTTCACTAGTAGTCGACATATCTGTGACTAGGATAATAACCGCTATCATCATTAAACCTAATACTAAGAACCACCATCCCCATACACTTTCTTTCAAAATTTATCACCCCTAACAAGCGAGACTTATAAGAGAACAGTCTAAATCATTTTGTTTATCTATTAAGTTCTGTCTATTTCTACGTAAATCATCTAAGTCATAAGTAGTATTTACTGAAGATATATTTAAAGTAGATGCACAAGAAGAACTATTCCCTACTAAACATTCTAGGAAGTCACTATAACAGTGATATCCTTGACTACTAGAAGAACTATAATCTTGACAAGTTAAATCCCAATCAGAATATCCACCATGAATGGATTCACTTTCATTATAATCTCTAATTTGTTTCATGATAATAGGTGTCAGAGTAAACTCGAATGTACCATTATCTTCATCGATTAATTCTTGATAATCGGCATCTGTTTCTTCTAAGCGGTCTATTACTGTACTTGCTCTTGCATCCGACCAGTTATAACCTAGAGTTCTACCCGTTGGATTAATATTAGATTGATCTATTATTCGATAGAAGAAGTTTAATCCTGATGGTGTTGTAGTTATACCTGGTGGGTTATAAACATCATTTATAACTTCGTATTCACAAGTATAACTATCTCCATTATTTAAAGCTGAATCTACTCCAACGACCTCACCATCGAATCTTTCTTCGAAGTTATCATCAG
>CAZIUY010000030.1:0-6845 GCA_964542625.1 uncultured Muribaculaceae bacterium
TCAATTCCATATTCGTCTATTAACCAATTTAGTTATTTATCATATTCTATAATGGGAGTGATGAAAATGTATAATGTCTATAGGATAATCACTGATTATATAGATGATGATATGATGAATAAAGAAGATATAGACTTAAATAGTAATGAGCGAGATGAAAAGTTTATATTAGATAATTCTAAAAAGTATTTCGAGTATTATACGGTTAAAAAGGGAGATAGTATATATGGGATTGCTAGAAGGTATAATATCAATCCTGATTTGTTATCTAGTCTTAATGGATTAAATAATAGTGATTATATATATCCTAATCAAACTATAATGATACCTAAATCTAATTATAGTTATTATATAACTAAATCTGGGGATACATTAGATGGCGTCATAAATATGTTAGGAGTAGATCAAAATAAGTTCTTTCAAGATAATAATGTAATATATCTCTTAGAAGGACAACTTCTCGTCAAAGAAAAATAAATTGTCTTATAAAAAGAAATGTTTTATAATATAAGTATGAAGATGAGGTATGTCTATGAAAGAATACTTTAAAAAACTATATACTAAGGGTCATAAAGAGTATTACATTGCTTTAAGTAAATACTTAGATAATAATGAAAAAAAATTCATTATTACAGCTAATCCCGAGACGTTTATGATAGCTAAAAATGATAAGACTTTAGAAGATTGTATCTTAGATGAAAAAAACGATATCTTACCTGATGGTATAGCCGTCGTCAAGGGTGCTAAACATTTAGGGATAGATATCAAAGAAAGAATTACTGGTATAGACATAACAGAAAAACTCTTAGAACTATTAAATAATAAAAAAAAGTCTTTATACTTGTTTGGAGCAACAGATGAAGTTTTAAAAGGTATGATCGACATGATTAAAAATACCTATCCTAAGATAAAAATATTAGGTTATACTAATGGATATACGGAAGATAAAGATAAAGTATTTACCGAAATAAAAGACTTAAATCCCGATGTAGTGTTAGTAGCCATGGGTATACCTTTACAAGAAAAACTAATAGCACGGCATATCGATGAATTTAAGAAAGGAATATTTATAGGAGTAGGGGGCACGTTTGATGTCTTATCCGGTACTAAGAAAAGAGCTCCTAAAGTATTTATACGTTTTAACCTCGAGTGGTTATATAGGATTATTAGAGAACCTAAAAGACTAAAAAGATTTTGGAATAATAATGTTAAATTTATCGTTCGTGTCTATAGAGAAAAATAATGATTATTAAAAGTGAATTCTCGACGTGTGAGTTCATTTTTTTGTTTATGCCCCTTTTTAAGGGGAAGACCTAATTATTTTTATAGAGTTATTTAGTAATTTATGTTATCATATTTGTGGTGAAATTATGAAAAAGATTTTAACACTTGTCGTCGATGGCATAGGTTTATCTAATGATATAGAGGGTAATGCTCTATTATCTGCTAATATGCCTAATTATAAAAAACTTACTAGTTCTTATCCCGTCGCAGAGTTATCTGCATCGGGTGCTAGTGTCGGCTTGAGAGAGGATCAAGCAGGTAATGCCCAAGTTGGATATAAGACTCTCGGTGCAGGTAAAATATTGAGACAGAGAAGTTCATTTGTCAATGAATTTGTGGATAGAGATTCACTCGCAACGAATAGTGTCCTAAGAAAGACAATCGAACACGCTAGAAAACATAAAAGTACGATTCATATCATGGGACTCATGAGTGATGCTGGTATTAACTCTAATATCAAAGATACTATCAGTATAATCGAGTATTTAAAGACTCAGGATGTCAAGATGGTCGTCGATTTTATCGCTGATGGAAAAGATACGGAGGCTAAGAGTGCTCTAAAATACATTTTAGAGCTAGAAGCCTTAGAGGTACCAATCGCTACGATATGTGGTCGCTATTATGCTATGGATGAAGAAGAAAAATGGGATCGAATTAAAATATATTATGATTTAGTTAGAAATGGTGTCGGTTTAAAGATTAAGGAGATACCTTTAGCACTTAAAAATTGTTATATTAGGAATATTACAGATGAATTTTTACCTCCGATGATTATCGAACAAAATAGAAACTTAAAAAATAATGATGTCATAATATGGACTAATTATAAAAAAGAAGGTTCTAAAGAAATCTTGTTATCTCTATCTAACCCTAAGAAAATAGATGAATTTGAAGCAGTGGGAATAGATAACTTGAAACTCTTAATAATGTATCCTGTCGATGATGCGATAAATGCAACTGCATTAATCGATGAAGATGATGGGTTATCTAATAATTTAGGTATGTATTTTGGAAAACTCGGTATGACACAAGCGAGGATTGCACTACCGAGTGCCATAGATAATGTTACTTATTATTTTAATGGTGAAAGTGAAGAAAAGATTCCGAAATGTAACGTCTATCAAGTCGAAGTACCACAAGTAGAGGGTGTCGATAAAAATGAATTAGCACTAGCTAGTATTACTAAGCAAATACTTAGGTATATGGAAAAAGATATCGACTTTATTCTAGCAGGTATAGATACTATCGATATAGTAGGACATACAGGAGACTTCGATGCCACTGTCAAAATACTCGAGTTCTTCGATGAATGTTTAGGAAGAATAATCGATGGAGCGGAGATAAACTTCTATACTGTGATTTTGACGAGTACTTATGGAAGTATCGAAAAGATGAAGGATGAAGATGGAATAAATACGATGCATACGACTAATAAAGTACCTTTAATCATTAAAGATAATAAATTGATACTAAAAAATGGTTCTTTAACAGATTTTGCTCCAACTGTGTTAAAATATATGGATATCAGTATTCCTGATTCGATGAAGCAAAGTAAAATTTTAAGTAATATGGATTAGAGAGGATGAAAATAAGTGAATTATAAAGATTTAGCAGATAAAATATTTCCTAATATAACTAAGACGATAGAAGACTATGAGAAAGAGTATCCAGAAAGAAATTTAAAAGAAGGAGCAAAAGTAGTGAGGTTTGCACCAAGTCCGACTGGTTTCATGCATATTGGAAACATGATGAGTGCAACGATTAACTATGTATTAGCCAAATCTAGTGGGGGAGTATTCTTTTTAAGAAATGAAGATACTGATCAAGCAAGAACTGTCGAAGGAGCAGTAGACTTTATTCATAAGACTTTAAAACATTATGGAATATACCCAGATGAATATGAATATAATGGTAAAATAGTTGGAAATTATGGACCTTATATTCAAAGTGAAAGAAAAGAAATTTATCATACATTTGTCAAATACCTAATCGAAATTGGTAGGGCTTACCCATGTTTCATGAGTAAAGAAGAAGTCGATGAAATTAGAGAAAATCAGACTAAGGCGAAGAAGAGAATCGGCATTTATGGAAGATACGCAAGATTCAGAAACATGAGTCCAGATGAAGCCATCAAGAGAATCGATGCAGGAGAAAAGTATGTGATTAGATTTAAGTCTATGGGAGACTTCGATAAGAAGTTTATATTTGAAGAACAAAATAAAGGTAAGATGGAATTTCCTGAAAATGACCTAGATTTTCCTATCATGAAAAGTGATGATTTACTTCCTACATATCACTTTGCTCATTTAGTCGATGACCACTTGATGAGGACTACACACGTCGTTAGAGGTGAAGAATGGATTAGCAGTATACCGATTCATTATGAGCTATTTAAGACTTTTGGTTTTAAGATGCCTAAATATATCCACAATTCATTGATTCTAAAAAAAGATGGAGATACGATTAGAAAGATAAGTAAGAGAAAAGATCCAGAAGCTTTGATGTTTTACTATGAAGAAAAAGGTTATCCGGCAAGTGCCGTCATCGAAGCTGTCATGACTATCGCTAACTCTAATTATGAAGAATGGAGAACGGGACATCCTGATACGCCTTTTTATGAATTTGAATTTAGTCCTAAAAAGATGAGTTCTAGTGGAGCATTATTCGACTTAAATAAATTAGATAATATATCTAAAAATATAATTAGCAAGATGAGTGCTAAAGATTTGTATAGTGAATTAAAAAATTGGGCGAAAACTTATGATAAAGAGTTTTACCAATTAATAAGTAAAGAGAAAGAATATGTAACTAGCATATTAAATATCGAAAGAGAACAGAAGAAACCTCGTAAGGATTTTGCACATTACTCGGAGATTAAAGAAAAAATTTGGTATATGTTCGATGAATTATGGGATAGTTCTACTAAAGAGCCAGAGTTTCAAGTTATCAGTGATAAAGATGAAATCATCTCACTAGCACGCGATTATTTTGATAATTATTATAGTGAATCTGATGATAAAGAAACGTGGTTTAATAAAGTTAAAGACTTAGCAGAAAAGTATGGTTATGCTAGAGAAGTTAAAGAATATAAAGATAATCCAAATAACTTTAAAGGTCATATTGGGGATGTATCGACTGCTTTAAGGATACTTATAACTCATGAATCTATGACACCAGATCTTTATGAAATTATGAAGATTTTAGGTAAGGATAAAATGATAGAAAGATTAAATAATTTTAAATAGTATATGGAGTTGAATTAAAATGAATGAAGATATAATAAAGAAATTAACGAATGAATTAGGGGTTAAATCAACACAAATAGAAGCTGTCTTAAAGCTCTTAGAGGAAGGTGCAACTATCCCTTTTATCGCTCGTTATAGAAAAGAAGCAACAGGTAATTTAGATGAGACTAAGATTAAAGAGATAGATGATGTCTATAAGTATCAGGTCAATCTTTTAGAGAAAAAAGAAAATACTATTAAACTTATAGATGAGAAGGGCTTGTTAACGGATGATGTGAAGTCGGCTATACTTGCGTGTGAAAAGCTAGTCGAAGTCGATGAAATATATAAACCATTTAAAGAAGGTAAAAAGACGAAAGCATCTATTGCGATAGAGATGGGATTAGAACCCCTTGCCAAGATACTTATGAGTTTCCCTACTAGGGGAGATATCCACGAATTATGTCAAAAGTACGATATGGAAGAAAGTGTTGCTATCGAAAATGCAGAATATATTATTGCCGAATGGATTGCCAATAATAGTTATTATAAAAATTCTACTAAAAAGTATATTGTAAATACGGGGTTAATCGTCACTAAGATGAAGAAAAATGCAGAAGATGAGAATGCTGTATATGAAATGTATTATGATTTTAACGATAGGATTAAGTATATTAAGAATTATAGGGTCTTAGCTATCAACCGTGGTGAAAAAGAGAAAGTTCTAACTGTAAAGTTAGAGTATAATAACGATGAAATTTACAATTATTTACGTTCTAAAATTATCAAGAATGAAGATTCTTTTGCAGTAGAGTATATAGAAGCATCTTTAAAAGATGCTCTTAAGAGATTGATGTTACCGAGCATCGAAAGATTGATTAGAAGTGATTTAACTGAAGAATCTGAACGCCTTGCAATAGAGACATTTAGTACTAATTTAGAAAGTATGCTCATGACTAGTCCTATTAAAGGAACTCGTGTTCTCGGATTTGACCCTGCATTTAGAACAGGTTGTAAACTAGCAGCACTCGATGAAAATGGTAATGTCTTAGCCATAGAAGTAATTTATCCTAATGAACCTGTTAAAGATTTTGAAGGTTCTAAGAAAAAAGTATTGGATTTAATCAACAAGTATAATCTAGAGTTAGTAGCCATCGGCAATGGAACAGCGAGTCGTGAATCCCAAGAATTTATCGCTAAGGTTATCGAGGGCACGAGTGTTAAATATACTGTCGTAAGTGAAGCTGGAGCAAGCGTATATTCTGCTAGTAAGGAAGCTATAAAAGAATTCCCTGATTTAACAGTAGAAAAGCGTAGTGCCATTTCTATTGGTCGAAGATTACAAGACCCGATGAGTGAGTTAATTAAAATAGATCCTAAATCGATTGGAGTAGGTGAGTATCAGCACGATGTCAATCAGAAAGAATTATCTAATGCCCTAGATTTCACGGTCATGAAAGTCGTCAATGATGTGGGAGTTAATATCAATACAGCAAGTGCTAATATTTTAGGGTATATCTCTGGTCTTACGAAATCTGTCATAAATAAAATTATGGATTATAAAGCGAAACATATTATTAAAAGTCGAGCTGAATTAAAGGATGCTGGTTTAAAAGATAAGGCTTATGAACAGGCAATCGGTTTCTTACGTATACCTGATGGAGAGAATGTTTTAGATAGGACGAGGATTCACCCTGAAAGTTATGATGCCGTCGAAAAGATATTACATGAATTAAATTTAGACTTAAAAGACTTCGGTGAATCTGAGTTTAATGATGCTTTAGGTAGGGCATCCATCGATGAGTTAGTATCTAAAACTGGAGTAGATAAGTATACTATCGAAGATATATTAGATGAGTTAAGACATCCTGGTAAAGATATTAGAGAAGACATAAATAGTCCAATATTTAGAGATGATGTATTAGAACTAAAGGATTTAAAACCTGGTATGAAGCTAAGTGGTACAGTAAGAAATGTTACTTCTTTTGGAGCATTTATAGATATTGGTTTACATGATGATGGGTTTGTCCATATTAGCAAGATGAGTAAAAATTTTGTTAAAAATCCAAACGATATAGTAAGTACAGGGGATATAGTCGATTGCTATGTCTTAGAAGTACTCGAAAAAAAGAATAAAGTATCACTAAGTTTAGTAAAGGAATAAGGTGTTTAGTAAGAGCACCTTTTTTGGTGTGTCGGTAATTTAAAAATGCTTGCAAAACACATGAAAATAGTCTATAATCTATATTGTATTAAATGAATGCGGGTGTAGTTTAATGGTAGAACTCCAGCCTTCCAAGCTGATAACGAGGGTTCGATTCCCTTCACCCGCTCCAG
>CAZIUY010000031.1:0-6795 GCA_964542625.1 uncultured Muribaculaceae bacterium
TGCTAAAGATACTTCTGTAGATTTTACTAAAGTTTCTATAAGCGAAGATGGTGTTTATACTTTAGAAGATAATGATGGTACAAGTTATTATTATCGGGGTGCTAATAATTATAATTATGTACTTTTAGGTAATCTTTATTTTAGAATAGTACGTTTAAATGGTGATGGTTCACTTAGATTATATTATGATGGTACGATGAGTCATTCGAATGGTGAATTAAGTAGTGATCGAATCGCCAAAGAAGATGTTCAAGTATCTAATCTAGAAGATGAATTAAATAATTGGTATCAAGAAAATATTACTAATAATAATTTAGATAAGTATATGACGAGTTCTTCATATTGTTCTGATGCCTTAAATACTTCACAAATAAGTTTCAAGTGTTCATCTACTACGAATAGTAAAGTTGGTTTATTATCGCCAAACGAAGTAATTGTCATGGGAGCAAGTACAGATGAAGAAAATGGTTTATTTGCTCCATTTAAAGGGTATTCTTACTTCTTAGGGGGTATTCCTAGTGAAGATAATGTATATATATTAAATGAAGTAGGGTTAGTTACGACGACATCGAATAGTACTACTAGTGGATTAGTCCCAGTCATTAATCTTTCTAAAGATTATGTAGATAGTCTCGTTGGAACTGGCACTAATTTAGATCCATATACACTATAAAATATAATAAAAACAAGTCAGTGTCTATACTACCAACTTGTTTTTATTTTACTTAACTTCCATAATGACAGGTAAAATTATCGGTCTACGACCAGTAAGTTCTATTATATAAGGATTTAACTCTAAGATTATTTGATTCTTTAAATCGATATAATTATATTTAGCATTAGATGCAAAATACTTCTTGACAGTTGCTTCTATATGTTTCGATAAAGAGAAGATTAGATTAGCATTTTCATTTACTAAGATGAAACCTCTAGTCGTAACATTAGGATGAATTAGTAGTTCTCTTTTGGCAATATCGATATTTAAGATGACGACTAAAATACCATCTTTACTCATCAGTTTTCTATCTTTTAAGACGATTCCTCCAACCGAACCTACCCGTGAGCCATCGACATAAATGTCTCCAGCTTGTACCTTTTTACCTAATTTAGCACTATTTTTAGTAAGTTCTAAAGTATCTCCATTTTTCATGATAAAGATATTTTCTTCTGGTATATCACAAGAAATGGCTAGATTCTCATGACTTTTAAGCATCCTATATTCTCCATGGACAGGCATAAAGTATTCTGGCTTAATTAATCTCAACATGAGTCTCAATTCTTCTTGTTTAGCATGACCTGATGTATGAATATTAGAAATCTCTGTATTAGTCACGACCTTGACACCTTTTAAATATAACTTATTGATTATCTTACCTATACTCTCGGCATTACCTGGAATAGGGTTAGATGAGAAGACGACAATATCATCAGGTAAAAGAGTAATCTGTTTATGAGTTCCATTAGCAATACGAGAAAGTGCCGCTAGAGGTTCTCCTTGCGAACCTGTACACAAGATGCATATTTCATTTTTCTTTAAGCTCTTAGCTTCATTAGCATCGATGAATATTGTCTTATCCGTGATTAAATTATTATTTAAGGCTATCTCTTTAGCAGACTCCATACTACGACCAAATGTCACTATCTTTCTATTATGCTCTCTACAAGTTTCAGCGATATGCTTAATACGATAAATATTCGATGCAAATGTCGCTAAAATAATTCGATTAGAAGCATATTTAGAAAATATCGATTCGATAGTTTCATCGACACAAGATTCACTCTTAGAAAATCCTTCTGATAGAGCATTAGTCGAATCACTAAGTAGTAACTTTACTCCTTGTTCACCGATTCTAGCCATCTTATGGATATCACTCATTGGACCGATCGGTGTAAGATCGAATTTAAAGTCACCTGTCGACATGATAATACCGACTGGTGTATGGACTAAAATAGCATATGAGTCTGGTATAGAGTGACTCGTTCTAATAAATTCTACTTCTAAAGTCTTAAACTTAAAATAAGACTTATCATCGAAAATGACGATATCATCATATTTAATCTCTCTATCGATTAACTTTTTGATGATCAAGTCATTCGCTATCTTGGAAGTATAAATAGCAGGTATCTTAACGCTTCCCAATAAAAATGGTATACCACCAATATGGTCTTCATGACCATGAGTAATAAATAATCCTACGATTTTACTTTCATGTTCTTTTAAATAAGTGACATCTTGAATGACATAATCTACTCCCAAAAGGTCATTACCAGGAAACATGACCCCGGCATCTATTATGAGAATCTCTTTTTCTGTTTCGATTACATACATATTTTTTCCGACTTCACCCAATCCACCTAAAGCGAATACACGTGTAGTCTCAGTGTTTTCTTTCATAATAAAAATCAATTCCTTCTTTCTTATAAAATTAAAAATAAAGTAAAGCGTTAAAAGATACATAAATTATACACTATTTGATTTGAATTTTCAAGTAAATACTGCTATACTTATGATGTAAGGAAGAATGCATATGAAAAAAAATGGGTTTACTTTAATAGAACTACTGGCTGTAATTGTCATACTTGGCGTCATCATGTCATTATCTGTTACATTGATTCTAAAAGCACAAAATAATTCGAAGACGGCTCTTACTAACGAACAAATTAATAGTGTTAAAGAAGCAGGTAAATTATTAGGTGTCGATTTAGATGATTATTATTCTGATATATATAATTGTAATAGTTCATCTTGGATAAGTTCTTATTGTAGTATCAGTGATGGTATGTGGACGAGTGTACTTTTGAGTTTAGATGATTTAATAAGTCACGACTATTTTCAAGATGTCGATAATCACTGTAGTGGTAGTATCAAAGTAACGAGAGTGGATAGTGGATATACAGTCGATTTAATAGATGTAACGTGTTAGGGGGTATTTTATGGGATTATTTGCTAAATTTAAAAGTGTCTTTAAAAAAGATGATAAAGAAGATGTAGATGCCTATCTAGATGGTCTAGAGTCTACGAGAAAAGAGTTCGTCTCTAAATTAAGTTTACTTGGAATCAAATATACCAAAGTAAATAGTGAGTATTATGATGAATTAGAACGTATCTTGATAGAAGCGGATATTGGCATCAATACTGTGTATCAGTTAATAGATAAACTAAAGACTCGTGTCAAAGAAGAAAATATTACGAATACTAAAGAATTAGGAGAAGTCTTAGTCGATGAGATGTTCTTAATATATGTCGGTAATGATACCCTATCAGATAAAATTAAGATAAACTTAAATGGTCCAACAGTTATCTTAGTAGTAGGAGTAAATGGTGTAGGGAAGACGACATCGATTGCTAAACTAGCATATAAGTATAAGTCTCTTGGAAAGAAAGTCATGTTGATCGCAGGTGATACCTTTAGAGCGGGGGCAGTAGAACAATTAGAATTTTGGGCTAAAGAAACTGATTCTATCTTTTATGGGAAGAGTAATAGTGACCCAGCCGGGGTCATATATGATGGATTAGAAATAGCTGAGTCGAGTGATGTCGATATCGTCTTAGTAGATACAGCAGGAAGACTACAAAATAAACAAGGACTCATGAAAGAATTAGAAAAAATTAATAAAGTCATAGGTAAGAAGATAGATGGGGCTCCACAAGAAACACTCTTAGTAATAGATGCAACGACGGGACAAAATGGAATTAGTCAAGCTGAAAGCTTTAAAGAAATAACTAATATAACAGGTATAATTTTAACTAAATTAGATGGTACAGCTAAGGGAGGAATCGTCCTTGCTATCAAAGAAAATGTTGGACTTCCAGTCAAGTTTGTCGGTTTTGGAGAAAAATTAGAAGACTTAAAATCGTTCGATATCGAGTCATATATATATGGATTATTCAAGGACTTGATGTAATGGATGAATTAATTAAATATACACTTCTATTCGATATATATAAGAGTTTATTATCAGATAAGCAAAGAAGTACTTTTAAGGATTATTATTTTGAAAACTTGACGATCGAAGAGATTGCGAAAAATAATCATGTATCTAAAAATGCTATCAGCAAGATGTTGAAGACTAGTAAGGTTTCTTTAGATGAATATGAAGAAAAATTACACTTCTTAGAATACTTACAAAGTTTACAACGAGAATTTAAAAACGAAAAGAGAATATTGAATAGAATCGATAAATATGATAATATTATAATGTAATTAGAAAGGGTTAGAAGTCATGAATATATTTTTAATAGTCGTTTTAGTAATCATAGTAGTGGCCATTATTTATATCGTAGTAACGTACAATAATTTAGTTAGTCTCAGAAATAGAGTCAATGATCAATGGAGTCAAATAGATGTCGAACTAAAGAGAAGATTCGATTTAATTCCTAATTTTGTAAATACGGTAAAGGGCTATGCCAAACATGAAAGTGAAACTTTAGAGAATGTCATAAAAGCGAGAAATTCATACTTATCCGCTGGTACTAAAGAGCAAGCAATGGAAGCGGATGGAGAGTTATCTAACGCCATCAATAAATTATTTGCCTTGTCAGAAGCATACCCAGACTTAAAAGCTAATGCTAACTTTATAGAGTTACAACGTGAACTAGGAGAGACTGAAAACAAGATAAGTTATGCACGTAAATTTTACAATGATACAGCTTTAAGATTAAATAACAAGATTGAAATGTTTCCATCAAATATAGTTGCTAAGATGTTTAACTTTAAAAAGCAAGAGTTCTTTAAGGCACAGGATACTGAAAGAGAAAATGTAAAAGTCGAATTTTAAAGCTTAACTAATTAGTTAAGTTTTTTTTAAGGAGGAGTATATGAAAAAAGTAAATTATCTTTTGTTTAGCGTTATCACATTTATGACTATTATAATAAATACATATGCTAGTAGTGTTTCCGTCGATTATGATGTCGTTGCAAGTTATATCGATGCATCTATCGATGCATCAGGTAGTCTACATATCAAAGAAGCATATATTACTAAAGGTTCTCTAAATGGTTTTAGAAGAAAGATAGAGTATAAAAATGAAAATCTCACGGATGATTGGGAAGAGGGGAATGTCGATCTATCTGGTTCGAGCTTTTATAATGCTCGGGGAGTATCACTCTCGAGAGTATCTAGTAAAGAGATAACCAAAAGTGATATAGGTTGGAGTGTTTTAGATAATGATTATACCTGGTTTACGAGTGATACGTATGCATCTATCGGTAGTGCGGGCGTGTACACTGAGGAATCATTAAGTAATGGTATAGAAGTTAGTATCTATAATCCAGCATCGAGTGGGTATATGGTTTATTATTTCGAATACTATATCGATCAAGCTATCGTCTTACATAATGATATCGCTGAAATATATTATACTTTCTTTAAATTAGATGATGACGTCGGTAGTGTCAATATCCAACTGACCTTACCAGGAACATCTTCTAGCCAAAATTATCGAGTATGGGCACATGGCTCCCTAAATGGTAATATTACTCCCATAAGTGATTCTAAAGATGATGATGGTAATTATCTATATAGGGGTGCTCTAGCGAGTTTAGAAGACTATGAAGCTGGAGATTCGGTTGAAATAAGGATGACTTTCGATAAAGAATTAGCGGGAGTATTTTCACAATTTTTAAATAATAGTCAAATGGATGCTCTCGAGAGTATCGAAGAAATAGAGGGTGAAAGAAGTGATGAAGCCAATAGGAATAGAGCTTTCATCAAAATTATGTATTATGGGAGCATCGTTATTGGTTCTATCTATTTAATAGGTCTAATTCTCTTATGGATTTATATTTATCGTAAATATGATAAAGAACATAAAGTAAATTTCGATTTACATTATTATAGAGAATTTACTGGTGATTATGGACCTGAAGTCGTCGACTATTTGATGAAGAAAGAAATTACGACTAATGCAATGAATGCTTCTATTATGAATTTGATTTATAAACATAATATCGATTTATTAGAAAATCCAAATAATAAAAAAGATATTACCTTAGTAGAAAAGTCTCGAGATAATATCAATAAGACAGAGACGATTCTCATGGAATTGATATTCGATACCATCGGTAAAGATTCTAAGTGTACTTTAAAAGAAATGGAGAAATTCTCTGGAAGTTATTCTACGGCAGAGAAGTTCATGAATAAATATAACACATGGAAATTTAATGCTGAAAAAGATGCTATCAAAGAGGGTTTCTATGAAGATAATAACAATATAAGAATATTAGGAACAGTATACGGCATCCTTGCTATCATATTACTAATCATATTAATATCATGTAATATTCAAAATATTTGCTTGATGGCACTTTTGATAGTCATACCTGTAATATTCATAATATATCTTTGGACTTTTAAAAAGTGGAGTATTAAAGGTAGAGAACATTATCTTAAATGGAATGCATTTAAAAATTTCTTAAAAGATTTTGGTACTCTCGATGAAAAAGTAATTCCAGAAATTAAACTATGGGATAAATACTTAGTTTATGCAACAGTCTTAGGTGTTGCTAAAGAAGTCCAAAAAGCTATGAAAGTAAGACTATCTAACATGAATACAGATGAAATATATACTGGTTATATACCTTTATATTATCATGATTTTTATGTATTCAATAGATTAAGTCATAGTATGAGTAATCTATATACTAATAGTACTCGTGCTATAAACGCACATAACGCCTCATCACACTCTAGTAGTAGTGGTTTCGGTGGAGGATTCTCTAGTGGAGGAGGCTTCGCCGGCGGTGGTGGAGGCGGAGGAGGCTTCTAGAAAAAATTTAGGAAATATTTACAAAA
>CAZIUY010000032.1:0-6621 GCA_964542625.1 uncultured Muribaculaceae bacterium
AAAATAAAGCGTTGTAATATAAATATAAATAATCTAGAAGTAAGAATAATTAACGCTATTCATTCAAATGTCAGTAATAAAATTAATGATATTAAATTTAACGAAAATAGTAATTGTCTATTTATTGGAGCGGGTGGTTCGTATGCGGGTGCTTATTTTGCTTCGAGAATTATAAATTTACTTTATGGATGTAATACATATCCTATATATCCAAGAGATGTCTTATATAGAAATAATAATAACATTAATAAAGTAGTATTATTCTCATACTCTGGTACTACAAGTGATATTATCACTAGTATCAAAGATTTAGATAAAAAGAATATTTATATTATTACTAAAAGTGACTTACAAACTGTCGTGTTAAAAACGGGTATTTTAAAGAAAAATATTTTAAGTTATAAGACTCCTTCTAGCAAAAGTAAAGAGCGAGGATTCTTGTCATTCGAAGGTGCAGTAGCCCCAGCCGCAATATTTTTAGATTACTATTTAAAAGCAACTAATTATGAAATCGATATCGATAATTTTATTAAGGACTCTTTTAAATACTGGAACGAAAAAATAAATAATTTAATAAATAAAGATACTATAAGTAAGATGAAAGAACATAATGTCTTGAATTTATTTGGTGGTGATTATACTAATACAGCTTGTTATGATTTAGAAAGTAAAATAACAGAGTCTGGTATATTCAATTGTCTAATCCATGAAAAAAAGAACTTTTCACATGGTAGATTTATTAACTATGAAAATTTAAATAATACTTTCTCAATTTATTTTAAAGAAAAAACGACGACGGATTATGAATTAGAATTATTAAAGTATCTAGGAAATGATAATATCATAATAGAAAGTAATTATGATGGTCTCTTAGCGGAATTTGATTTATTGATGGCTTCACAGTTGATTATTTACTATATAGGGAAAACATTAGATATAGATGTATCTAAACCAAAATATTCTTCGGATGCTATGAAAATATATTTTTATAAGGGAGACTTGTAATTAAATTTAGTATAAATATTCACTGTTCTAAATGAATAAAGAAAATAATAATCTTTAATAGGTGGTTATTTTGAAAAAAATACTAATATCTTTATTATGTTTAACTTTATCTATAGGGCATATAAGTGCATTAGAACTAGCAAGTAATGCTAAGAGTGCTATTTTAATAGAAGCATCTACTGGTAAAGTACTATATGAAAAAAATGCTGATCAAGCACTTCCTCCTGCTTCGATGACTAAAATAATGACTTTACTTCTCACTATGGAGGCAATAGAAAAAGGACAAATAGCGTTAGAAGATAACGTCTTAGTAAGTGAGAATGCTTCTTCGATGGGTGGTAGTCAAGTCTATTTAGAAGCAAATAGTGAGTATACCCTAGATGAAATAATTAAAGCAGTATGTATTGCCAGTGGTAATGATGCCGCGGTCGTCCTAGCAGAAGCGATAGGAGGAAGTACTTCTAACTTCGTCGATATGATGAACAAGAGAGCTAAAGAATTAGGTTTAACTAGTACAAATTTTGTCAATGTGTATGGCTTAGATGCCGATGGACACGTTTCTAGTGCAAGAGATATGGCTATCATGGCTCGAGAACTAATCAAACATGATTTAATATTACAATATTCTAGTATATATGAAGATTATTTAGAAAAGAAAGATGGTTCTAGTCTTTGGATGGTAAATACTAATAAACTAGTAAGATTTTATCAAGGTGTAGATGGTTTAAAGACAGGATATACGAGTAAGGCAGGATACTGTTTAACAGCAACTGGCAAGTGGAATGGACTAAGACTCATAAGTGTCGTGATGGGTGAACAAAGTCAAGAAGAACGTACTAAAGATACAACAGAATTATTAAATTATGGTAAGAGTAATTATAAAATTAAAAGTATCTTAGAAGAAAATACATCACTAGGTCAAGTTAATATAGCACTAGGAGAAAAAGATACTATCGAGTTTGAATTAAAGGATAGTATTACAGACTTAATTAAAGTAGGAGAAGAAGAAAAGACATATAACTATGAAATGGATTTATATAAAGTGAAAGCTCCCGTGAGTAAGGGAGATACTGTAGGTAAATTATATTTATATATCGATGGTAAGAAGACGCAGACGTACGATTTAGTGAGTCAAGAAACTGTCTTAAGATGTAAACTTAGTACGATGATAAAAAGAGTCTTTAAAACACTAATAATAGGTATATAATTATACTTTAAAAAGTATTTCCATAACTCTAATTTTTTGCTATAATGTAAGAGGATAAAAAGGAGTGTGAGTAACTTGGAACAAAAACTCGATAAAAGTCTAACGAGTATATTACTTACTCCTTTTACTTACATTGCAATAGGTGCAGGTGCTGTCATCAAATTCATAATACACTTTTTCATGTGGATGTGCCTAGGCTCATATTATACTTTCAATTATCTTATCGCTAAACCATGTGAATTTATCTTCGATAAAGTTAGAGATATTTTCTATTCCATTGCTCCTAAACAAGTTAAAAAGGATAAAGCTCTAAAGTTAGAGACTAATTTTAGTGAAAATGGTGAAGAAGTAGGTATACAAACTCAAAATAAAGATATTTATTCACAAATGAAACTCAACAGAAAGAATGCATCTTCGATGCAAAAGACGATTAAATTGAAGATGAATGCTAAACAAAAAGAAAAACTCGATGCCGAGAGAACATCGCTTTTAAAAGTAATAAGTGATGGTCAAGAAAAACGTTCTACAAAGCCACAGACATTCCGTTATAAAGCATTAAATCCTGATGGTAAAATCGAAAAGGGAACATTTATCGGTGTATCGAAACTAGATATATATACCTTTTTAACAGGTGAGGGTTATAAAGTATTTTCGATAGAAACTAGTAAATGGATTAATTTTATTTATGGTCAATCTAAGACTATTTATCATAAGATGTCTACAAAAGATTTAATCTTCTTTATAACTCAACTTAGTACATATATTAAAGCAGGTATAACCCTTACAGAGGCTATGCATATTTTAAATAAACAATTAAAGAAAAATCGTAGTCAAGCAAGAATCACTCAATCGATAGTTTACTTTTTGACGATGGGTGAATCATTTAGTAGTGCACTTGCTCATCAAACTGGGGCATTTCCTCAGCTAGTTATTAACATGATCAAAGCTGCCGAAGCAGCAGGTAGTCTCGATGAAACACTAGAAGATTTAGGAAACTATTATGAAGAAATAAACTCTACTCAAAAACAGATGATAAGTGCTATAACTTATCCAGCAGTCGTCGGTGTTTTCTCGATCATCGTCATCATATTCATCATGGTCTATATCGTTCCTCAATTCGTAGGTATTTATGAATCGGCAGGAGCAACTTTAAATCCACTTACTGTTTTCATCATAAATGCTAGTTCTTTCTTAAAAAATAATCTAGGAATATTGATTATACTAGCTGGTATAATCATAACTATCTTAGTCATGGCTTATAAGAACATCAAAGAATTTAGAAGACAAGTCCAAATCATACTCATGAAATTACCTGTCATAGGAAATATTATAATATATAATGAATTAACTATCTTTACGAAAACATTTGCATCCCTTTTAAAAAATGATGTCTTCATTACCGATAGTATCGAAATACTATCTAAAATAACTAACAACGAAATTTATAAAGAAATAATGGTCAATACGATTTCTAATATTGCTAAGGGTGAAAAGATTAGTGAATCATTTAAAAATCAGTGGGCAGTTCCAGATGTCGCTTATTATATGATCGTAACGGGTGAAAATACTGGTATGTTAGCGGAAATGATGTCTAAAGTATCTTCTTATTATCAAGAACAACATCAAGTCATCGTCAATTCCTTAAAGTCACTTATCGAACCTATACTAATTATCTTTTTAGCAGTCGTCGTCGGTGGTATCCTCATCGCCGTAGTCTTACCGATGTTCGGATTATATGCAGAAATTGCATAGTAGGTGATAATATGTTTATATATATAATTGTAGTTTTACTAGGAACCATCTTTGCTTCTTTTTTACATCTTTATGTCGAACGTACTTTAAAGGGTGAATCTATCATAACTCCTAGAAGTCACTGTGACTATTGTAATCATGTATTAAAGTGGTATGAGATGATTCCAGTTCTATCATTTATAATGCAAAGAGGAAGGTGTAATAAATGTTCTAAAAAGTTAGATATTTCGATGTTTTTTACTGAACTCATTACAGGATTATTATTCTTATTAGTTTATATAATATATGGTTTTACTTATAAGACGATTCTAGGATTCATCATAGTTTTAATCATGATATCTATTTGTCTATCGGACTTTAAGAGTATGATTATACTAGATAGTACACTCTTAGTAGGAATCATTCTAACATACTTTATAATATATTTAGATTTAGGAATATGGGATGGTATTTATAAGAGCTTTCTATATGGTATATTTGCATTTGTATTGATGTTTATTATAAAAATAATAGGAGATGCTATCTTCAAAAGAGAATCACTCGGTGGAGGAGACATAAAGTTAGCTTTCCTTATGGGCTCGATACTACCATATAACTTATTCTTAGTATCATTGATTGCATCTTCTTCTATTGCATTACCATATGCATTATATGTGAGCAAGAAAAATCAAACTAATGAGCTTCCTTTTGGACCATTCTTAATGATGGGACTATTCATTACATTTTTATTTCAAGATAATATTCTAGAACTATTAAGTATACTTACCTCTTAAGAAAGGAGTGTTACATATGAAAAAGAAATCTTACTTAATCATTCTTGCTATTCTTATAATAGCCATAATTACTTTATCGCTCTTAAATATCATAGACGAACAAATTGGTATGTCTATTGCCTTGGGACTAATCATCATATTCGTCTTCTTAGTCGGTATAGAAGCATATAAACACGATATAAAGATAGTATTATTATTGATGATAATCTTTATGATTGGTGGATGTGTATTATTAGGTTATAATATATTTTCGATTGTTACACAAGAAAAAGAAGATATACTTTACTTGACAGTCAAAGAAAATAGTAGTGATAAGACGAAAGTATTTACTTATCAAGATAATAGTTACTATACATATAATTTAAGTGAAGTATCAGTACACTTAAATGATACTACTTATACTTTAGAAGATGCCTTAACTAAGAATATAATTGCATTAGATGATATTTTATCTTTAGGTATATCGAGTAAAGATACTATAGGGTATAAAGTTTACTATGATGGTGGACTAGATGAATATGAGTCCGATGCTTATTCTATAGTCATATGTGATAATAAAGATATTATATTTACTAAATACTCTTATAATTACAACGATACGATATGTTCTTAATGTTTTAGATTAATACCTATTATACTACCGATAGTACCACTAGAGATTAAAACTAAATAATAAGAAAATAGTATTAAATCGAAACTTCTATAAAAAAGTAAGTTAATTAATAGTATGATTGAAATGAAAATAGAACTCTTCTTTAATCCTACGAGATAACCTCTTTTAGAGGCTTTTTTACCTGACTTTACTCCTAAAAAAAGTAAGACCATACTCATAGTGCTCGCATTTATGATGAATATTCCTTTTAAATCGATGGTGCTATATAACATAACTAAGATGCTAAAATACATGATTATTAATACTAACCATATAAGTATAGGTTTAATATACTTTTTAACTTTTCCCATAAAGACCCCACAATTCTTTTTTTAAAGTACCGTTTTTAGGGTACTCTAGTAAAGTGTATAGTAAATTGAAGAAAAATATGATATACATTTTATTTTTCTTATGATATACTTAAATTGTTCAAAGGAATTATATATAAAACCGACTAAATGTGATTATTGGGAATCTAATTACGGTGTGGTGTCGAATACTTGGATTTATCCTTGGCTCCTAAAACACTCGTATGTGATGCCCACCTGACGTGTGCGCGGGCTTTATCACTAAACACCTTTGAACATCTTTTTTTTGGAGGTAAATATGTTCGATAGATTAATTGCCCTAATAGGGCTCGATAAATTAAAATTAATACAAGATAAAAACATCATCGTAATAGGTTTAGGTGGAGTAGGTGGATACGCCGCAGAAGCATTAGTTCGTAGTGGTATTAAAAAGATGACGATTCTAGATAATGATTTAGTCGAAATAACTAATCTAAATAGACAGATAATTGCTACACATAAGACTTTAGGTAAATATAAAGTAGACGTGATGGAAGAACGTCTAAAAGATATCAATCCCGATATAGATTTAATTAAGATAAATAAGACTCTTACTCCTACTTTAGATGAAATAAAACTAGATGAATATGACTATATAATAGATTGTATCGATGATACTAAAGTAAAAATATCTTTAGCCCATTATATAATAGAACATCATAAAAAATACATCATGTCGACTGGGACAGCAAGAAAACTACATCCAGAGAATCTCTATATTACGACTCTCGATAAGACTTCTTATGACCCTCTAGCAAGACGTATTCGTACCTCTCTTAAAGGTCTCAGTAAATATATAACAGTCTTAACGAGCAACGAACCCATCAAGGCTAGTGATAAAAGTACTTTAGGTAGTAGTGCTTTCGTGCCTGCATCAGGTGGGTT
>CAZIUY010000033.1:0-6478 GCA_964542625.1 uncultured Muribaculaceae bacterium
TATAAGTTAGTATTTATATTTTGCATAAGTTCATAATCTTGATTATCGATAATATTACCCTCTAAATCATATAACTTATAATCATTACTACTTCCAGTTTCTGAATATATAGCAATATAGTCCCCGATGATATCATAGTAATAATAACCAGAGAGTATGGCCTTATTATCGATATACAAAGTATTATAAATATCACTATATTCCTGTAAATCATAATCTTGTGTAACTATAATATTAGGTGCTAAGATATCATAATCTGTATGACATTCACTCATCACTGGTTTATGATTATGTTCTAATAAAGAACCATTATTACAAGATGTATAATTAAGAGTATAGTCTCCTATATCGATTGCTTCGACATCTATTTTGTGGTCATATATGACGATGTTTTGATTATTATTATTGACAATTAGAGCACCGTTCATGAGATAATAATCCGTAAGATTACTATATACTACTTTATCCTTTTTAATATCATATAAAGTATAAGTATCACTTTCATTTAAACTTATAGCATAATCATCATATATAATATATATTCTCTTAATATTAGGTATCCCTATTTTATTTAATAATTCATCAAAAACTACTTTATCCGATAATAAATACTCTTTATTAGTTTTTTCATCTACAAAATCATATAATTCTTCCGACTGGATAATTAAGTTTCCCTTTAAGTCATACAAATAATACATAGATGAATCACTAATTAATAAATACTTATTATTGAATACAGAATATAACTCTCCATTAGTATCAAATAACTTATTATTTAGGTCATATATTTCATTTCCTTTTTGATAATAATTACCTATTACATTAATATTAGCATCATCTATCTTATGATAGAAGACGATATTATTTAATACTTCTAGAGTAGTATCTTCATTTTTAGATATAATATATAAGATAGAACTAGATAAGATTATTAAAGCGATAATTCCTAAAACAAGATATATTATTTTTGTTTTCTTCTTCATATGAAACCTACTCTCAGTAATATTTTAGCATACGCTCCTTCGTATTTCTATTCTTATCGTAGAACAATAATCTTCACTTTACATCAAGTAGTAGTGTAGACTTTTTTTAAAAAATGCTATACAATATAGATGTATTAAATTGATGAGGAAAGACACGATTTATTACTTCGAGGAAATAAAAGAGATTTGGGAATGCTGAGAACCAAACTCGTAAGTATTAAATTACTACTTTCTATAGAGAGCTAATAAGCTACGTTTACTCACGTTATAGAGTTAATAAGTTAAATATGAGGATGGTACCGTGCGTAAGCACTCCTTGGTAACAACCTTTTTTATTTAATTAAAGGAAGGAAGAAAAATTATGAGAAATTTTAAAGAAGAAAAAGAGCTAAATACACTCAATCATAGTTGTGCTCATCTTCTAGCACAAGCGGTTAAACACCTTTACCCAAATGCAAAATTTTGGGTTGGACCAGTTGTCGAAGAGGGTTTCTATTATGATATCGATTTAGGAGATAAAAATTTAACTGATGAAGACATACCTAAAATCGAAAAAGAGATGAAGAAACTGGCTAAGGATGGTAAGTATATCGTTAGACATGAAATATCCAAGCGTGAAGCATTAGAAATGTTTAAAGATGATGAGTATAAGTTAGATTTAATCAATAGGATGGGGGATGACGCTAATATCAGCTGCTATACTCAAGGGGACTTCACTGACTTGTGTCGTGGACCACACGTCGAGAATACTAAACTATTAAAGAACTTTAAGTTAACTAAGTTTAGTGGAGCTTATTGGAAAGGCGATGCCCATAACAAGATGCTTCAAAGAATTTATGGAGTATGTTTTAATACGAAAGAAGAACTAGATGAATACTTAGTAGAATTAGAAGAAGCTAAGGAACGTGACCATAGAAAGTTAGGTAAAGATTTAGGAATATTTATGTTTTCTGACTTAGTTGGGAAAGGATTACCTATATGGCTTCCGAATGGATTTACTCTTCGTCATACCCTCGCGGAATATATTACTAATAAAGAACTCTCTTTAGGTTATGAGCACGTCATGACTCCATCTTTAGGGAACGTAGAATTATATAAGACGAGTGGACATTGGGATCATTATAAAGATGATATGTTCCCACAAATGGATTTAGATAATGAATCTTATGTCTTAAGACCCATGAATTGTCCACACCATATGATAATTTATAAGAATACTCTACACTCCTATCGTGATTTACCTTTAAGGATTGCTGAAATTGCTAATGACTTTAGATATGAGGCATCGGGTGCTTGTTGTGGTATAGAAAGGGCTCGAGCATTTACGCAAAATGATTCACATATATTTTGTACTAAAGACCAAATAGAAAGTGAAATTAAAGGAGTCATCGACTTAATCTTAGATGTCTATCAGGACTTCGGTTTTAAAGATTATAAATTTAGATTATCTCTACGTGATAAAGACAATGCTGAAAAATATTTCGGTAATGATGAATTATGGGAGAAAAGTGAAGCATCACTAAGGAAGATTCTCGATGAGTCTAGTGCAGAATTTTATGAAGCCGTTGGGGAAGCTGCCTTCTATGGACCAAAGATAGATGTCCAAGTAAAGAGTGCTATCGGTCATGATGTAACACTATCGACTGTCCAATTAGATTATCAATTACCAGAACGATTTGAATTAGAATATGTCGATGATGAAGGTAAGAAACAAAGACCTGTCGTCATCCATCGAGCCATATTAGGTTCACTAGATAGATTTATCGCTTTTCTACTCGAAGAAACGAAAGGGATTTTACCACTCTGGCTTGCTCCTATTCAAGTCTATGTCATACCAGTCAATAACGATATACATTTAGAATATGCTAAAAAAATAACCGACGAGTTAAAATCTTTAGGTTACCACGTAGAATTAGACGAACGTAATGAGAAACTTTCTTATAAGATGCGTGAGAGTCAAATTAAAAAAATTCCCGTTACTCTCATCTTAGGAGATAAAGAAAAAGATACTACGACAGTAAGTTATAGATTATTAGGTTCTAAAGATACTACGACAGTATCGTTCGATGAATTATCTAAGTTCTTGCAAGAACAATGTACTTTAGGAGGAACAAAGTAATGAATCTCAGTCTCATACCACTTTATACAAAAGGTAGATTAGACTTCGAAGAAGACGTCGATATCGACTTAAAAGATGAAAGAATACTTTCTATAGATAAAGTCCACATAGCAGGTACTATAATCGATAATGGTAGTGAAAACTATGAATTAAAGATGACGATAACAGGACAATTGACTTTAAAGAGTTCTATCAATGGTAGTCCTGTTGCGTTCCCTTTATCTATCGAATATGATGAATTTATCGAAAACCTCGTCGAGAAATACAAAAATAGTGCAAATACACTTGATATTTTGCCGATAATATGGGAAAATATATTACTGGAAATTCCCATTAGAGCCACCAACGAGAGTGATACATATGAAGTAAAGAGTGGAAATGGTTGGGAAGTACTCTAATAATTGAGTTAAAAAAGGAGGAAATATTTATGGCAGTTCCATTTAGAAGAACAAGTAAAACTAAAAAAAGAATGCGTCGTACGCATTTAAAGAAAGATACTCCACAGATGACATCTTGTCCAAATTGTGGTGCACAATTGAAGCCTCATAGGGCTTGCACTCATTGTGGATATTACAAAAACGAACAAGTTATTCCAATGCAAAAAGCAACTGAAAATGAATAGTTGCTTTTTTAGTCTTTGATCATTTCTTTCAGAATATATATCATATCGAGAGCTTCTTTGGGAGTAATCGAGTTAGGATCAATCCTCTTTAGAGTATCGATAAGTTCCGTATTTTGTTTAACAGGCTCATTGAAGTTAAAACTTAATTGACTATAAGGGGTTTCTAACTTATTTTCTTCTTCATAAGACTTTAAAATGACTTCAGCTCTTTTTATTAATTCATCGGGCATTCCAGCTAGACTGGCAACATGGATACCATAACTTTTATCGACTGGTCCATCTTCGACTTTATGTAAGAAGAATAATTCTCCATCCTGTTCTTTAGCACTGACGTGAATATTTTTGATACTAGGTATATCTTGAGCAAGATGCGTCAGTTCGTGATAATGAGTCGAGAATAGTGTTTTACAGGCAATATGACTTTCGATATATTCTAAGATAGCTTGGGCTAAACTCATTCCATCGTAAGTAGCAGTACCACGACCTAATTCATCGAAAAGGATGAGACTATTCTCTGTAGCATTTGTAATAGCATTATTGGCTTCTTTCATCTCGACCATGAATGTCGAATCACCACTAACTAAGTCATCGGATGCTCCTATTCGTGTAAATATTTTATCGAAGATGGGAATATTTGCACTTTTAGCGGGCACAAAAGAACCCATTTGAGCGAGAACTACGATTATAGCAAGACTCCTCATATAAGTACTCTTACCACTCATATTTGGCCCTGTAATTAATAGAGTATTAGTCTTAGAAGATAATTTGATATCATTAGGGACAAATTCCCTATCACTAACATACTCGACGACAGGATGTCTCGATTCTTTAATATCGATAATTCGACTATCGTTGATCGTCGGTCTTGTTAGATGTAAATCTTCACTTACGACAGATAGACTCACTAGAGCATCGATTTCACTTAAAGTAGATGATAATACTATTAAGTCATGTACTTTAGATTTGACAGCATTTCTTACTTCTATAAATAAGTTATATTCCATATCTATGATTTTTTCTTCAGCATTTAAAATCATATTTTCTTTTTCTTTTAATTCTGGACTGATATATCGTTCGGCATTTACGAGAGTTTGTTTTCTAATCCAACCGAGTTCACTTGTTATTTTATCTTTATTCGCATTCGTTACTTCGATATAATAACCGAATACTTTATTATATCCGACTTTTAAATTAGCAATACCTGTCGTCTTTTTGGCTTTTTCTTCGAGGGAACTTATAAAGTTCTTACCACCTAGACGAATACTCTTTAGTTCATCTAATTCACTATTATATCCATCTTTTATTAAATAACCTTCTTTTAAAGTAATAGGTGCATCTTCCGAGATAGCTCTATCGATAAGATTATATAATCCATCGAATGTATCGATCTCATATGGAAAATCGAGTGCAGATATGATACTTTTTATACCAGGTAAAACTCTAAGAGAATTTTTTAACTGTAGTAAATCTTTAGCATTAGCACTACCACAAGTAATTTTACCACACAATCTTTCTATATCATAAATTTCATATAATAAGTCCATGAGATTAGATCTTTCGATAAAAGCATTATTGAGTTTAGATATTTTATCGTAGCGTGATTCTATTTCTTCTTTATTCTTTAATGGCTTTAACATCCAACTTTTAAGCCTCCGTGAGCCCATACTCGTCTTACATTTATCTATGAGCCAAATTAGAGAGTTTTGACGTTCTTTCGTCCTCATAGTTTCAAATAATTCTAAGTTTCTAATAGTATGAATATCCATATCGAGATACATACTCTCGTCGACGATATTGACTTTATCGAAGTGACTAATATCTTTTAATTCACGAACACTTAAGTAATACAAAATATGACGAATACCTTTGATAGTCTTTAAATCTAAATTATTATCTTCTATAAAAGGTAATTCTTCTGTATATACTTCATCGATTACTTCGACGTCTATATTATATACTTTTTTTAAATCATCTATAAATTTACTATCTACATTACTATTGGTGATAACTTCTTTGAAACCATAATCGAGAATAAGATTAAGAAGAGTTTTTTCATCACTTGAAATAGTAGTCGTATTTAGTTCACCTGTCGAAATATCAGCCCATGTAACGACATAACTAGCAGGATACTTTAAAATACTTCCTAAATAATTAAAATCTTTATTATCTAGAAATTCTAAATCCGTCATAGTACCTTTACTTATTACTTCTGTAACTTCTCTTTTAACAGTACCTTTAGCGAGCTTAGGGTCTTCCATCTGTTCACAGATTGCTACCTTATAACCTTGTTTTAGAGCGTCTTTTATATAATTTTTGACTGAATGATAAGGAACACCACACATAGGAACACGTTCTTTTAATCCAGCATTTTTACCTGTTAGAGTGAGTCCTAAAATACGACTAGCAATAGAAGCATCTTCGAAAAAAAGTTCATAAAAGTCTCCTAAACGATAAAATAATAAGATATCTAAATAATTCTTCTTAATATCATAATATTGCTTCATCATGGGACTAAGTTCTTCATAATTGACGTCGTTCATCTTCATATCATTCAACTCCGTATCGATAAAATATTATAATACAAAAAAGACTTTATTTAAAGAAAAAAGATTTTACGATAAAGATAAAATCGAGTAGAAGAACACTTGCTCTTTTACTCGATAATTTTAAATTAAGAAACTATTTAATTACAATCTTGTGGATCAGTTAAATCTCTATTACAAACTTCGGCAGTAACTTTTCTATTATTTTTAT
>CAZIUY010000034.1:0-5729 GCA_964542625.1 uncultured Muribaculaceae bacterium
AGAAGCAATTAAGAGAATTACATATTAAAGTAGGAGACTAGAAATAGTCTTTTTTTACAAAAATAAAAGTATAAATAAATAATATAAGTGTATAATAAACGTGTAAACATAAAAAAATTAGCACTTTAACTTGACAAGTGCTAACTACAGTGGTATTATGCTTATAGAAAGGTGATGGATTTATGAATTTAATTCCAAGAAGATATTTTTTAGGAGATGATTTCTTTGATGATTTCTTTGAACCTGCCATAAAGGATCAAATGAAATGTGATGTATATGAGAAAGGTGGCAAATATAATGTCGTATTAGATGTTCCTGGATATGATAAGGACGATATCAAAATAGAATGCGACAATGGATATTTGACTATATCTGCAGAACATACAGATGAAGACGAAGATAAAGATGAAGAGAAAAACTATATTCGTCGTGAAAGACATTATGGTAGTTTCAGTCGTTCGTTCTATGTAGGGGATGTAGATCCTGATGAAATTAAAGCCGAATTTAAGAAGGGCACACTAAAGATTTCTGTACCTAAAGTTGAAGAAGCACCTACTAAAAAACAAATCGAAATTAAAGAAAAATAGTATATTTAAAAATATATTACATATGATAATAGTGTAGATGAAGTAAGTTTTATCTACAAGTATTAGAGGGTAAGCAACACACGTGTTGCTTTTTCTCATCTAAAAGATTAAAAATATTCCTACTAAGAGTAATTTTATGCTATAATTTTCCTATAGATAAGGAAATGTATATGAAGACATTGCAAAAAATAATAATAAGTATAAGCATTATCATCGTAGTTATTATCATCGTAGTTCTAATTTGGTTTAAGACTAACATTATTAGTAAAAGTGAAGTTAAAAGAATTATTGCTAATGATATGAATGCATCCATTAGTACTATTCATTTTGATGATATAGATTTAGAGTTATCTAAAGAGTATTATGAAGTAGAACTTTATTATGATAAGAAAGAATATAGTTATAAGATTAACTGTAAAACGGGAGTGATTATCTATACAGATTTTAAGTTAAATAGTGTTACTGAAGATTCTTCTAATAATACTATTATAGATAATCAAAATAATAGTGATAATTATTTAACTTTAGAACAAGTTAAAGCTATAGCCCTAAATTATATCGGTACAAGCGAAGATGATGTAACGTTTAAGAAGATAGTCAAGGACTATGAAGATGGTGAGTTAGTTTATGATTTAGAACTTATTTATAATGGGTATATTTATGAATTTGAAATCTCTAGTGTAGATGGTAAAATCATCGAATATGATAAAGAGTTAAATCATCAATGATGAAAAAATTTACAAATAGTTTGTAAAATATGTTGACCTTTATATTATATTTTTTATATAATGAATTTGGTGATAAAATATGAACGAATTTGAATATAAATTTACAAGTCATGGGGAAGATGATACTATGGAGCTTGCTCAAAATATCGAGTCAGAGAAATTTCCTAATATGGTCATCTGTTTAAAAGGAGAACTCGGTAGTGGTAAGACAGTCTTCGTCAAGGGATTTGCCAGTTCTCTTGGAATAGAAGAAAACATTACTAGTCCTACATTTACATTAGTAAAAGAATATCAAACTGGTGAGATGCCATTATATCATATGGATGTATATAGACTAGAAGATGGCGATGATGGTAGCATCGGTTTGACAGAATATTTTAATAAAGGTGGAATTACTATCATCGAATGGTCAGATATCATAAAAAATAGTTTACCAGAAGAAAGATTAGAGATTAAATTTAAAGTAATCGATGAAGAAACGAGAGTACTTACATTGACACCATATGGTCAAGTATATGAAGATTTATTAAGTGCAGTATTATAGAGGTTACCTCTATTTTTTTTTGGAAAAATGCGTTATAATATGGTCGTTTTAGGAGGAATACTTATGCGTTTTTTATTTATAGATACACATAGTGAAGTAGCGACTATCAGTATAATCGATGGAGATGAAGAAAATACTTTATCAAAAAGAAGCGAGCGAAGTCATAGTGAAATAGTCATGCCTATGATAGAAAGTGTTTTTAAAGAATCAAAATTGACGCCACAGAAAATAGACGAAATAATCATCGTCAATGGACCTGGTAGTTTTACGGGAGTTAGAATAGGTGTCGTCATTGCTAAAACTTTAGCCTATACACTAAATATACCTATCAAGAGTATTACTTCTTTAGAAGCGTATGGCGAGAGTGCAGATAAAGAATTTGATGTAGTTATAGTAAAAGACCCTAAGGGAATGTATAGTGCAAGAAAAAAAGATGGTAAGTATATCGATTTTATGTATCAGAAGAGTAATGATTTTAAGAAATATGTCGAAGATAATAAATTTAGCATTTTAGATAGTGAAAAATTAAATATCAAGAAAATACTTAAGTATTTAGAGAATAAAGAATCCATGAATCCTCATTTAGTTAATCCTATATATATAAAGGAAATCGATGCTTTAAAATGATAAGAGAATATACTAATGAAGATAAAGAACTTGTAAATGCTCTAGGACGTACTTTAAAAGAAGACTTCGATATCGATAATAGAAATGAATTAGAAAGCGTTTTAGTATATATCTTAGATGATTTACTAGTCGGATTTATCGAATATATGAAGATATATGAGACCATCGAAATAGAATATATCGTCGTTAATAAAGTGTACCAAAGAAAAGGAATTGGCAAGAGTTTAGTATTAGAAATATTTAAAGATGATAAAATCGAGAAGTCTATATTAGAAGTTAAAAAGTCAAATATCGCTGCAATAAATTTTTATAAGAGTTTAGGATTCAATAGTGTTCGTATAATAAAAAATTATTATGGAGATGAAGATGCTATAGCAATGGAGATGAAGAAATGAAAGAGAAAGATATATATATATTGGGAATAGAAACGAGTTGTGATGAGACTAGTATATCGATAATTAAGAATGGTCGAGAAGATGTTTATACTTCCATTGCAACACAAATCGACGTACACTCTAACTTTGGAGGAGTCGTTCCTGAAATAGCAAGTAGAATGCATACTGAAAATATAACATTCGTATTAGAAGATGCACTAAACAATAGTGGTATGAAGATAGAAGATATGGATGCTATAGCAGTTACTTATGCACCAGGATTACTCGGTTCTTTATTAGTTGGAGTAGAGTTTGCTAAGTCACTAGCATTCGTCTATAATAAACCTCTAATTGCCGTCAATCATATTGCTGGACATATCTATGCTAATAGCTTAGTAGAAGAAATAAAATTTCCATCCCTCGGACTCGTCGTCAGTGGAGGACACACGGAGTTAGTGTTAATGAAGCAAGACTATGACTTTCAGGTAATAGGTTCGACATTAGATGATGCCGTCGGAGAGTGTTATGATAAAGTGGCTCGTATCATCGGCTTAAAGTATCCTGGTGGACCTAATGTCGATAAATATGCTAGTCGCGGTAAACATACATATTCTTTGCCGATTCCTATGAATGATGATAGTTTGAATTTTTCATATAGTGGTTTAAAAAGTTTTATTATAAATATGGTTCATAATGAAAAGATGCGTGGTCATGAAGTCAATCCTTATGATTTAGCAAGGTCATTTCAAGAAGTTGCCGTCGATGAATTAGTTAGAAAGTCTTCTCTTGCATTAAAAAAATATGACGTTAAAAATATGATAGTGGCTGGAGGAGTAAGTGCTAATAAGTTCTTGAGATTTAAAATCGAAGAGATGTGTAAAAAAAATAATGTACACTTATCTATTCCACCTATCAAGTATTGTACTGATAACGCTGCTATGATAGCGTGTGCTGCCTATCCTCTATATAAAAGAGGCGAATTTCAGAATGATTATTCCTTAAATGCTAAGAGTCACGAACAATTTTTCGACAAAAAAGACTAATTGCTTTTATATATAAAATATAGTAAAATTATAATAGGTGAATGATAATGCAGATGCGTACATATTTCTATGGAGCAGTAACAATAGCATTAGTAGTACCTATTATAATAGCCATCTCTTATTGGAGTATAATTTATCAAGATAGAAAGAATATCGATTATATTGAAAAATTAAATAATAAGGAGGAATTACTTATTTTTAACGATGACTTCGATAGAGAACAAAAGTTAGAGAATTTAGCAATAGAAAATAATTCTTATGGAGAATATAATTTTTCTATTAAACTAGCTAGTTCTCATCAAAATGAGTTATCTTATAATATAGTATTGACCGATATAGTAGCAACGCCAAATGTCGAGTTTGCCGATATTGGTTGGAAGCTAGTTAAAGTTAATGGAGATGATTATGAAGAAATAAATAGTGGTTCGCTTGCTAATATGAGTGATGGAAGAGTTCTCTTAAAAGAAAATTTAAGTATTAGACTTGGAGAAATGCATCACTTCAAATTATACTATCATCTCTTAGGAGAATATAAGTATAATAGAGGGTCATTATCAGCGACAGTAACTTTAGAATAGGAGTAAAAATTATGGCATTTTTAACAACTACCGTTGCAGGATTATTTTTTTTAGTAGGGTCTTTAATTGCCTTTTTTAGTAAAAACAAGAAGTGGTTAGTAGATTTTAGTTTGGGCTTATCTTTTAGTGTGATGGTCATGCTCCTCGCTTTCGATATCGTCCCCGAAATAATCGAACTTTTAGAGGGTAAAGGTAATATATTCATGTATATCTTTATCGTAATCGGTATAATCTTACTTAAGTTAATCGATTTACTCGTACCACATCACGATCATGATGCTGAAATTAAAACTCACGATAGACATCTAATGCATATAGGAATAATTAGTTCGCTAGCACTAGTAGTACATAATGTAATCGAAGGAATCGGTATATACAACTTGACGGCAATAAACTTACGTGCAGGCATAATTATGGCTATAGGAGTAGGATTACATAATATTCCTTTTGGAATCGAAATAACCGCTACATTAAATGAAACAAAGAAGAAAAAAAAGAACATATTAATTTATATTATTCTCTTGTCCCTTAGTACGATACTAGGAGCCATAATCATGTTAATATTTAAGGGAGTAAGTGATTTCGTTTTAGGATGTTTAATGAGTTTAACTGTCGGTATGATAATTTACTTAGTATTATTTGAACTGTTATTTGAATTAATCTCTATAGAAGATAAAAAATACTCTTCTTGGGGACTTATCTTAGGATTTATCTTAATGATATTAGTAATATTCATTGGAAGGTAGTGGTAGTATGAGAGATGTATTAATTCTAGGTGGTGCTGGTAAGATTGGTTATAATTTAGTAAAGAAATTATTAGATACTAATTATAACGTTACGATACTAGATTTAGAAAGTAAAGAAAGTCTAAAAAAGATGCATAAGATTAAAGATAGTGTCAAACTAGTCTATCGGGATATCGAAGATGCTAATTTAGTTAGAGATTTAGTTAAGAGAAATGATATTATTATCGATTATGCTGGAATTATGCCACCACTTGCTAATTTGAACGAGGAGATTGCTAATAATACTAATTATATTGGTACGAAGAATATCGTCGATGCCATCAACGAAACTAATAAAGATTGTATGTTAATTTATATGTCATTTATAAGTGTATATGGAGATACTGATAATATAAAGAGAAAAATTACTATCGATACTGAGAGTACTCATCCAGATGATTATTATAGTGTAAGTATCATTAGAAGTGAAGAATATATTAGAAGTAATTTAGAAAAATATACT
>CAZIUY010000034.1:5739-6460 GCA_964542625.1 uncultured Muribaculaceae bacterium
TGCCTATCGTCTTAACTAGTAAAAACTATTTTATAAATCATATTAAACTCGATAAGACAATCGATTTCATCACTTGTGATAATCTAAATGATATAGTCATTCAGATTATGAAAAACAAAAAAGTTATAAAGAAAACTTATAATATAAGTGGTTTTAAAGTAAAGAGTGATAAATTAATAACAGGTATATATAAAGCAACAGGTGAATTTAAATTAATAAATCGTAAGATATATTATGGTGAATATGAAGATGGTAAAGTATTAGATAATATCACCAAGATAGAATATACTAAATTTGATGATGCTATGAATGAATTAAAATCACGTGTATCTAAACCAAAAAGAATATTTAGACAAATTATAAATGGTCCAAAATATTTAATATTTAAATTTATGACTAAAAAGCACACGAAGTAATTCGTGTTTTTTTAAGACATTTATACCACTTAAAATTTGACAAAAGAAAATAAATAACTTAATATGGAATTAGGAAGTGATTTATATATGGAAATAACATTATTTAAAAAAAAGAATAAAAATATTTATGAAGTTATCTTAGAGAATGGAGAAAAATACGATATATATGATGATATTATTCTAAAATATGATCTTCTAATTAATAAAGAGTTAGACCAAGAAAAATTAGAAAAAGTTTTAGAAGACAATATCGTTGCCTCAGCGTATTATAAAGGATTAAAACATATAAATACCCGTTTAAGAAC
>CAZIUY010000035.1:0-6456 GCA_964542625.1 uncultured Muribaculaceae bacterium
TAAAAATAAGTTTGACATCATCATGGGCGTTTGCTATAATATCCTCGGAGTTTGAAAGATTCCTTGCTTTAATTATCGATTAAAGCCGATTAGACCAAAAGGAGGTGTAGTTAATGAAAAAATACGAACTTATGTTCATAATCAAGACTACGATGGAAACTGAAAAGTCCTCTGCACTTGCTAATAATTATAAAAAGGTTATTACTGATGCTAAGGGAACAATTACTAACTTCAAAGATATGGGACAAAGAAAGCTTGCCTATCCTATCGAAAAACAAGTTAATGGTTTTTATTATGTCATCGATTTCACGGGAACAGCGAAGACCGTCAAAGAAGTTGATCGTCGTCTAAGACTCGATGAAAACATTTTGAGACATATGATTATAAAATTAGATGAAAAGTAGGAGTTTATTATGAATAGAACAATTTTAGTAGGAAGATTAACAGCGAATCCTGAGCTTAGGACTACTCCAAATGGAATAGCAACGACGCGTATCACGGTCGCTATAAATAGGATGCCTAATGCCAATGGTGAGCGCATCGCTGATTTTATCAATGTCGTAGTATGGAGAAGACAAGCTGAAAATGTCGCTAAATACTGTACTAAGGGCTCTTTAGTAGGAGTTGAAGGAAGACTTCAATCGAGAAGTTATGACTCACAGGATGGTACGAGAAGATATGTAACTGAAGTTATCGCAGATAACATTACATTCTTAGGAAGTAGAAATTCTTCTAGTAATGCAAGTACTGTTCCATCAGAATCAGAAATGAATAGTAGTACAGATAATACTTCTAGTGCATTTATGAATGTACAAGAAGATAACATACCATTCCCAACAGGTGAAGAAGAGTTATCTAGTAATCAAGCAACAGATGTATCAGAAGATCCATTTAAAGACTTTGGAAATGAAGTTGTCTTAAGTGATGATGACCTACCATTTTAAAGAAGGGAGAATATGACTTATGGCTGAATTTTATCATAAGAAAAAGAAAATATGTCAAATGTGTGCTGGAAAAAGTGTCGATTATAAAGATGTTATGATAATTTCTAAATATATTAATGAAAAGGGTAAAATATTACCTAGAAGATTGACTGGAGCTTGTGCAAAACATCAAAGACACATTGCAGAACAAATTAAATGGGCACGTTTTATGGCACTTATACCATATGTAAAATAATCGAAGATAATCCTTCGATTATTTTATTGTTAAGAAACAGTAAGTCATATAGATTTGTAATTTTATTCTTTCTTTGTTATAATACTTTTTGTAAAGAGGTGCTGTAATGAAAGTAATACTTTTACAAGACGTTAAAAAACAAGGAAAAAAAGATGATATTATCGAAGTTAGTGATGGATATGCAAAGAACTATTTAATTGCTAATAAACTTGCTGTTCCCTATACCAAAACTAGTGGTAAAATTTTAAAAAAAGAAATAGATGAGCGAAAAACTAATGAAGCCTTAAAAGTAGATGAATGTCGGGCACTTAAAGAAAAAATAGAAAAAGAGAACTTTAGTTTTATCTTCAATTCTGGAGCGGATGGAAGACTCTTTGGTACGGTTTCTACTAAGACTTTAGCGGAAGAAATCAAAAAACATGGTTACAATATCGATAAAAAGATGATTAAGATGAAAGAAAAAATAGATACTTTAGGTGTATACAATATAGATATCGAACTATGTAAGGGCGTAGTAGCTACTATAAAAATACATATTTGTTAGGAAGTGGATATATGGCAACTAGAAAAATGCCACAAAACCTCGATGCCGAAGCTTCTGTATTAAGTTCTTGTTTGCTCATGCCGAGTGCTAGTGATAAAGTTTGCGAAAATCTAATCGCGGATATGTTCTATAGCGATGCTAATAAAAAAATATTCGAAGCAATATTTAATCTTCATGAACATAAAAAACCTATCGATACCATGACACTTACTAATGAGTTAGAGAAAAATAATACCTTAGCCTTAATTGGAGGATTGGAGTATCTAAGTGAAGTAATAGATTCGATGGTTAGTGCATCTAACTTAGATTATTATATTAACATCGTCCAAGAAAAATATCTGAGAAGAAGACTCATCGAAGTTTCGACAGATATAACTACTTCAGCGTATGAAGAATCTATCGACACGAACGAAGTAGTCGATAATGCTGAAAGACAAATTTTTACCGTTACTAAAGAAAGGAAAGCAGGAGAATTTAAGTCGATTAGTGAAGTCCTTCGTTCGACACAAGCGAGAATCGAATTTCTTGCCCAAAATGGATCACAAATAACTGGCCTACCGACAGGATTCACGGAAATCGATTTACTGACGAGTGGTCTACATGAGAATGAGCTTATCATTGTTGCAGCTCGTCCCGCGATGGGTAAAACTGCATTTGCCTTAAATTTAGCAATTAATTCAGCTCTTTCTACTCCTAAAGCTGTTGCTATATTCAATATGGAGATGGGAGCAGAGCAACTTGCCGAACGTATGATAGGTTCTGTCGGAGGAATCGATTTAAATAAACTAAGAACTGGTCAATTAAATGATAAAGACTGGCAAAAAGTCAATGAGGCTATGAGTGAGTTAGGTGAGACGAATATATATATAGAAGATATATCAGGTATCACAGTAGGTGATATTAGAGCCAAGTGCCGTCGCCTTGCTAATTCCGAAAAAGGGTTAGGACTCGTCATAATAGATTATCTACAATTGATTCAAGGTGGTTCTAGATATGCTGGAAATAGACAACAAGAAGTATCAGAAATATCCCGTTCACTAAAGACGATGGCATTAGAACTAAAAGTACCAGTAGTCGCCCTTGCTCAATTATCTCGTAGTGTCGAACTACGTGAAGATAAACGACCTATCATGAGTGACCTACGTGAGTCTGGTTCGATAGAACAAGATGCCGATATCGTATCTTTCTTATATCGCGATGATTATTATAATCCCGATAAACACGATTTAAGTAGCAACACCTCCGTCACAGAGTTCATCGTAGGAAAACATCGTAGTGGTAATACAGGAACAGTCGAATTATTATTTGAAAAAAATTTCAGTAACTTCGTCGATTATATAAAGAAAGAAGGTACAGATAAAAATGTCCAAACAGATTAATATAGGTGGTATATTACTCATCGTATTGACGATTATACTTCTTTTAATTATTGGTTATACGAGGATAAGTCCTAATAATCCCAAGACCGCATATATTGTATACCTGGATGGTAAAAGTATCGGTTTAATAGAAGATAAAAGCACTTTATATGATATCATAGATAAAGAACAAGAAAGTATTAAAGTAAAGTTTAATGTCGACAAAGTATATCCTCCTGATAACTTAGAAGCTATCGAATATACTACGTATAATAATAATTTACAATCAGCGGAAGAAATTTATGATATTATCGAAGAAAATAGTACCTTCACAATAAAAGGATATACAGTTACTATCACACCTGATGAAGGGGATCCGATATATATAAATATCTTAAATAAAGAAGACTTAGAACCTGCTTTAACGAACGCTATTAGTACATTCGTCGATATTAATGAATTAAATGCTTATTTAAACGATAATCAAGTAGAAATAACAGATACTGGTAAAACATTAGAGAATGTCTACTTTGAAGAAAAAATAACTATCAAAGATAGTTACCTAAGTGTCGATGATATGATTATTACTAATCAAGATGATTTAACAAAATATTTATTATTCGGTACATTAGAACCTCAAGCTGAATATATAGTCCAAGAAGGAGACTCTATAGAAAGTGTTGCTTATAATAATCGACTTAGTAATGAAGAATTACTTATTGCTAATCCAACTTTAAGTAGTGTCAATGCCTTACTTAGCCCAGGACAAATACTAAGTATTGGCTTAATCGATCCATTATTTACTGTCGTCGAAGAATCGGAAGTTATAGAAGACATATCGACAGAATTTAAGACAGTCGTCGAAACTAGTGATACTATGTACGAAACAGAAGAACGTACTAAACAAGAGGGTTCTAAAGGTACTAGTAGAATAACAGAGAAAGTTCAATACAAAAATGGAGAAGTAGTCAACTTAGTAATAAGTAATACTCAAGAGCTAGTCGCTCCTATAAACGAAGTAATAGTTAAAGGTACTAAAAAAGTATATTCATTCATCGATGCACCGCCAGCTACTTCATCTACTGACTGGGGTTGGCCGACGATAAGTCCATATGTCATTACGAGCTTTTATGGTTATCGTTGGGGTAAACTTCATGGAGGTATAGATATTTCTGGTTCAGGGTTTGGTTCTTCTATTTTCTCGGCAACAGATGGTACAGTCATAGATACTAATAATAATTGTGCTAATCGTGGTTCGTATGGTTCCTCTTGTGGTGGTGGCATGGGTAATTATATCGAAGTATTAAGTGATAGGGGATATGTTATATATTATGGTCACTTGACTAGTAATTTAAAAGTAAAAGTAGGTGATACCCTTACTAAGGGTCAAGTAATAGGTTTTATGGGATCGAGTGGTTCATCTACTGGTACTCACTTACATTTCGAGATTCGTGATAGTTCTGGTAATAAATATAATCCTTGTGTGGTGGCGTTCGTGTGTTAGTAAGTGTATTAGCATCTGGTTCTGAAGGTAATTGTACCTATATCGAAACTGACGATACGAAGTTATTAATAGATGCAGGATTAAATACCAAGTATATAACTAATAGATTAAAAGAACTAGAAATAAACCCAAATGAAATAGAATATATCTTTATAACCCATACCCATCACGATCATATAGATGCTCTTAAGACATTTATAAAACACAATGATGCTTCTATCGTCCTTACGCCAAAAATGTTAGAAGAAATGGATTATCTAAGTTCCTATGAAAACACCATAATAACTAGTGAAAAAGTAACTATAAATAATACTTCGATAACCCCATTTAAAACTAGTCATGATGCCATAGATTCTCGTGGTTTCTTGATAGAAGATGATAAAAGTAGTATCGTATATATGACCGATACGGGATATCTTAATCAAAAATACTTTACTTTATTACAGAACAAAAACGTATATATAATGGAAGCAAATCACGATGTCGAAATGCTCATAAATGGTTCGTATCCTCAATGGTTAAAATCGAGAATCTTATCTGACCATGGACATTTATCTAATAATGCCGCAGGATTCTATTTATCGAAGCTAATTGGACCAAATACTAAAAAAATAATACTTGCTCATCTATCGAAAGAGAATAATACTGAAGAAGAGGCTATCAGAACAGTCAAAAAGACACTCATCGAGTATGAGCTTGAATTTGATGATATCATCGTTGCCAAACAAAAAGAAAAGACGGAATGTATAAGAATATGATAAGAATAATATGTTTAGGACGTATTAAAGAACAATATCTTAATAGCTTAATAGAAGATTATCTAGTACGTATCCAAAAGTATCATAAAATAGAAATAATAGAATTAAAAGAGGGCTCGACCCTAGAAGATGAAGCAACGAATATATTAAAATATATTAGAACTAAAGATTATACAATAGCTTGTACTATCGATGGAGCTCGTATGGATAGTCCAAATTTTGCTAACTTAATAAATAAAACGTTCATAAACTATAGTACTATTAACTTTATAATAGGTAGTTCTTGTGGACTATCCATAAGAATTAAAGATAATGCTAATATGTGTCTATCATTTTCTGATATGACTATGCCTCATGGTCTATTTCGAGGAGTTCTCTTAGAACAAATATATCGAGCATTTAAAATAAATAATAATGAAACATATCATAAGTAGGTGATTAAATTGGAACTTTTTCATAATGATTGGGATGATGTCTTAAAAGATATTACCAATACTAAAGAATTTTATAATACTATGGTTCTTGCTAAGAAAGAATACGCAACAAAAATAATATTCCCACCGAAGAGTCATATATTTGAAGCTTTGAAGCAAACATCATATGCTAATACTAAAGTGGTAATCGTTGGACAAGATCCATATCATGGTGTAGGTGAAGCTCATGGATTATCATTTTCCGTCCAAAAGGGAATAAAAGTACCACCATCACTTCAAAACATATATAAAGAATTAGAGTCAGACTTAGGGATAATAGAACCTGCAAATTGTGGAGACTTAACTAAATGGGCTCAAGAAGGAGTTTTACTATTAAATTCGATTTTAACCGTCGAAAAAGATAAAGCTGGAAGTCATAGCTCTTTAGGTTGGGAGTATTTTACTGATAATATCATTAAGAAACTAAATGAAAAAGATGAGCCAGTAGTATTTATATTATGGGGTTCATTTGCTAGAAGTAAAAAGTTTTATATAACTAATACCAATCACTATATAATAGAGTCTCCTCATCCATCCCCATTTAGTGCCCGCAATGGTTTCTTTGGTTCAAAACCATTTTCCAAAACAAATAACTTTCTAATAGAACATGGTATCGAACCTATAGACTGGCAACTCTAAC
>CAZIUY010000036.1:0-6333 GCA_964542625.1 uncultured Muribaculaceae bacterium
GATTTTAACAAATAAAGCATAGTGCTAGTGATAATGAGTACTTAAAGGGGTCATGTATATAAGAATGCCTAATGAATTAAAAAAAAGAAACTTCTAAGTACTCATTAATCTCTTAGTAGTTTCTTAGTATTATTCCTAAATTACGAGAAGTCTTAATATTTCCTATTAACAAGTAATCTAGATATAATCGTACACTAAATAATACTAGTGTGTACTTCTTTAATCTGTATCATCTTTGTTTATTTTATTCTGGTTTCTTTTGGCAGCCTTTATTTCTTCAATTTTTTGAGTACGTTCGATTTCATAAGGTTCTTCTTTATAGTTAATTCCCATACCTATTACGAATATGAATGCTAATATATACATCCAAATCATCAAGATGGCTATATTAGATAATCCACTATAATAAAGACCATAGTGAGCAAAATGTCCCACATAATATAAGTATACTTCTGTAGCAATTACCCAACCGATAGATGTAAATAAGGCACCTATATTGACGTATGAGCTAGGTATATCCTTGTCTGGTGCTAGAGTATATAGTAACTTTATGAAGAAGAATATAGTAAACCACGAAAATGGTATCTTCAAGAAACTTAAGAAGTCTTTGACACCTAAAGAACCTGTCGATTGTTCGAGAAGTGAGAACAAGAAGTTACCGAAGATTGGAACTAAGAGAATAAATAAGAACAAGAGGATGATGACGAAGATCATGATGATTGCTTTTATTTTTCTCTTGATAAAATTTTGTGGTTCTATTCCATAAATACTATTGGCTGTTACTATGATAGAACTCGTACCATTACTAGCGATAAAAATATCGACGCATATTAAGATTATTAAGCCAAAAGTAAGACTAGTATCTTCTATCGCTGGAGTTAAGAGTGTAAGTATATCTCCACTTAATGAAACACCTAGATAACTTGTTATATCTGTTATAGAGATATTCAAGAATGATGCGAAATAGAATAACAGTGTGATGGTCGGTACTAAAGATAAGATGAAGAAGAATGCGAGTTGTCCTGGTAAAATCTGCATATCGGGTCTTTTTAATATCTCTATACTATTAGATATTAATCTCTTAAATCTTTTCCACATCATCTTCACCTATAGATAATGCTTTATTTTCTTTCATTTTCTCCGTTGCTTCATTTATAGCATCATTTATTAATTTTAAGTCATCTTCTATCATACTAAATCCGATAGCGGCTCCTTTATCGTGAGGTAAATTTTTAAATTCTTTATTTAGTTTCTTGATATAGCTTATTACTTGTTTTTCACTATATCCGACTAAATATACAGTAAATTCATTACCATCAGTTCTCATAATTTCAGAATTATCTAACTGTGTCTTTATGAGAGCATTCGCCGCGGACTGAATCTGTTTATCCCCTTCTTGATAACCATAAGTATCATTTAGTTCTTGAATACCATTTAAGTCGACGACGACTATTCCCTGAGGATAGACGATATTTTGATTCCAAATAGGAATATTTTCCATCAAGTAATTTCTATTCTTTAAAGAAGTAAGTATATCGATATATTTCATCTTATCGCTTCTTTTTATCTTTTTTCTAGTAAACTTCTTTTTACCAATCTTATAAAACATATATATTAAGATGCCTATTATTATGATCAAGACAAAAGCATATTTTACAATCTTATATATTAATGTTCCAGACATGATTACTTTGTGATAGTCTTCTATACCACTATAGATAATTTCATTCTTATCTATCGTACTAATATAATACGTAAATAATCTATTAAACATCGTATCATTATTAGAATTGAAGATTAAATCTTCATTTGTATTTATTCTAAAACGTTCATTGACGTTCTTATCATTTTCTTTATATACTAAATAATCGAGATATCCTAAGGCGGCAATATTGTTATTCTTCAATATCTTTTTAAGTTCTGTATCGTTTTTATAGTATTTGACATTGACACCATATGACTTCATGATGGACGCGATGAGAGAGTTTTCTTTAACATATATGGTTTCATTTTTTATAGCATTTATATTATTTAATACTCTATCGTCACTATTATTCATTACTATACTTATATCTACTTTATATAGAGATTGAATACTAGTCATATCCGTAGAGACATTATAATAATTAATGAATAAATCGACTTTATTATTAGATATAGCTTTTACTAGTTTACTATAACTTGCATATTCATCGTATTCGATATCTATACCACTAAATTTAGAGAATCCAGCGATATATTTACTCATCACACCACCATAACTACCACCAGACTTGACATCATATGGGGCATATTCTATAAATCCATATCTATATTTTTTATTATTGATAGTATCTAATTCTTTTTCTGTAATTTTTAATTTATCTGTAAATAAATCATATTCACTTGCGATTAAATATTCTTCTTTTGCTTCTTTACTCCACTTATTATAATATTTACTCATGATAGAAGTTAATATATCATCACTACTATTTTGTAGGTAATAATAATCTTTAATATCGGATAGATGGTATTCGATAGTATATAATTTATCTAAGATAGTATCTAAGTATTCATACATAGGAACGATGATATAACTTACTTCATCATTATCTAATCCCATCAATAAGTCATCCCTACTATCGTAGTTTTTTAAAGTAAGTGAATATTTATTTAAGTTAGTATTTATTACATCTTGATTTTTAGTTAAATATCCAATAGTATCCGTTACTTCACTAATATTAGAAATTTCTATTTTACTTTTACCAACTAGAACATAGTGATCTATATAAAATAATTTGGCTCCATCAGGGACAGTACTCCCCTTACGTAAAGATAATCCACTTGCATCGTCATTAACAGAAATAGTATTGATATTAAAACTCAAGTTATTATCTTCTTCAAAATCATTTAGAAAGTCATAAAATAACCCTTTTCCATCTCGACCAAAGACATTGGCATCGTTTATGACATTTATGGAAATGAGGGTCGACTTTTTATCGATGATATACTTTTTTTCTGTGACGTTATATGCATCTTCATCTTGAATAAACCTATATAAGACGAAAGCACCACTCAATATGACGATAAATAAAGCCAATAATATTACAATAATATGTCTTCTCTTTTTCATGATTCACCAACTACTTTTGGGCATTATTAGACCACGAAATACCCGTTGCCCCTGATTTTCTATAACCGATAATCGGATATTCGCTCGTCGACTCTTCGAGAGTAGACTTAGTTATCATAAATTGTATATCATAGAAGTTTAAGTATTCTTCTGTAAAGAACTCTAAACAACTGATAGCAACATTTTGTGTTTCTTCTAGAGTTGCATCATTTTCAAAGTCTATGACAAAATAAACGATCTTACCTTCGACATCGATAGTGACTTCTTGCACTCTGTCCATCTCTAAGACTCCATCTTCCATCTCAGTAATTTTCTCTTCTTCTATTTTAACGTCGTCTATACCATCTAAACGATTACCATATTTATCTTTTGATGTACTATTAAATAAATATACGACGAATATTGTAATTATGATAGCAATACATACCAAAGCTATTCCCATTAAGATTACAAATACTCTATTTTCTTTGTAAAATTTTTTCATATAGCCACCTCTTTATGTTTTTTATTATACTACATTATATTATTTCAAGCAAGATAATTGACCTAAGGGATAAACCACGATTATCTCTTACTCAATAATTTTCGATATATTTTGATTGCTTTCTTAGATATTGTCTCTGCTGAATATTTATCTGCTTGTTTTCTTAAATCCTCGACTTTATATGAATCCAAGTTTTCATATACTTCCATGATTGCTCGAGACATTTCTTCAATATTACCGACTTCGACTAATTTACCACACTTATCATTTATATATTCTTCTGGTCCTAATGAGCGTGTTGCAACGACGGGAAGTCCACTTGCTAATGCTTCTATAGCGGGAATACCGAATGTTTCTATTTCACTCGACATGACATAAATATTATTTTCTAGTAAGATATCGGCAATTTCACTCTTCGTCTTACGACCGAGGAAATGGACGTATGCATCCATATTTAATTCATGACATACTCTTTTGTAATAGTCTTCATCGAATCCATCACCCACTACCGTTAGTTCGGCATCACTAACGCCCTTTTCTTCGATTAAAAGTTTTAATGATGCGATGATATCATCTACTCTTTTTACTTTTCTAAGACTGACGACTGTTACTAATCTTAAACCTTTGATAGGAGTTCTCTTCTTTTTAAAGTTTTCAGTATCGACTAAATTAGGTAAGACATCACACTTATAATTCATCTTCAATATCTCTTTTTGCATATAAGAGCTTACGGTCGTAAAGTAACTGTGTTCTAGAACATATTTACCAAAGGGTTCATTAATCCCCTTAAAAAATCTTTCATAGTATGTAGCGTGTTCTGTAACGACGACGGGAATATTATATTTTTCCCCTAAAACACTTGCGGCATAGCCAGCAGGAATAGTTACCTCGGCATGGATAATATCGGGTTTAGGGTTTTCTTTAATATATTCTAAGTATGCTCGTTCTAGTGCTTTTGTGTATCTTTTTAATTGCCAATTAGCACTTATCTTATGTGTATCTAACATCTTTCTAATAAAGACATTATAACCGTCCTCTTTTTCGACTTCACGTTTATTCATCATGACATATTTAAAAATATTTTTTATTCCTTGACGATCTATATATAACATATTGACAGAAATATCATCACACTTAGATAGTGCATGACAAAACTCTTTATGATATATACCCATTAATTTATCAGTACCATTAGGATACCATGTTGGAATTACTAAAACGTTCATACTTTCCACCTCGATTAAGTTCATTATATCATAGATATTACTACTTTTCTAATTAAAAAGACTTACCAAAAAGGGTAGTCTTTTTAATTATTTTGCTAATATTTCACAGACTAAATTGCTCATTTCTGTTGGATTATCGATGCTTAATCCCTCTATTAGTCTTGCTTCAGAATATAGTATTTTCGTATATTTAGTAAATTCTTCTAAATCACTCTTATATAGGGTCTTCATCTTTTCAGCGATAGGATGGTCTTTATTAATTTCTAGTATAACTTCAGCCTTGATATGCTCGTCATTTGGCATAGCATTGATGACTTTTTCCATTTCAATTGAGAGATTACCCTTACTAGTTAAACATACTGGATGATTTTTAAGTCTATTTGTAAACTTGACACTACTGATGGATTCCCCAATTATTTTACTCATCTCTTCTAGCATTTCTTTATTATCAGTGTTTTCTTTTTCTAAGATTTTCTTATCTTCTTCACTATCTAAGTTGACATCATCTTTAGATATATTTACAAACTCTTTACCATCGTACTCTCTTAGCATTTGAATAGCAAATTCATCGATATAATCTTTCAAGTATAATACATCGATGCCACGTTCTTTAAAGTTTTCGACTTGAGGAATTAAATCGATTTTATCATATGTCTCTCCAGATGCATAATATATCTTATCTTGTCCCTCACCGATCGACGTAGTATACTCTTTTAAAGTCACCATCTTCTTATTCTTAGATGAATAGAATAGAAGTAAGTCTTTTAGGTCATCTTTGTGCATTCCATAATCATTATATACACCGAACTTTAATTGCAACCCAAAGTTTTCAAAGAAATGTTCATAAGATTCTCTATCTTCATTTAACATACTTTCTAGTTCCTTTTTTATCTTACTTTCGATGGATTTAGCAATTAAAGATACTTCTCTATCTTCTTGTAAAATTTCACGAGAAATATTTAAAGAAACATCGGGACTATCGACTAAACCTTTCACGAATCCAAAATAGTCTGGTAAGAGTTTAGGACACTTTTCCATGACCATGACACCATTCGAATATAATGCTAATCCCTTTTCATAATCTTTACCATAAAAGTCATAAGGAGTATGATTTGGAATAAATAATAGTGATGTATAAGTACATTTACCTTCGACATTATTTCTAAATACTCTCTGTGGTTTATCATAATCATAATATGTATCAGTATAGAAGTTATTATAATCTTCTCCACTTACCTCATCTTGAGGTTTTTTCCAAATGGGAATCATACTATTGATAACTTCTTCTTTTTCGATAGTTTCGTATTCATCTTCTGTACCACTTTTTAACTCGCGACTCTCGACCATCATCTTAATAGGATAAGTTATATAATTAGAATATTTCTTAATAATTTCTTCTAATTTATACTGTGATAGATAATCATCATAATTCTCTTCTTCAGTATTGTCTTTTAAATAGATAGTTATCTTCGTACCTATACTACTCTTTTTACTATCTTTGATAGTATAAC
>CAZIUY010000037.1:0-6303 GCA_964542625.1 uncultured Muribaculaceae bacterium
CTTACATTATCTCTTACTAAAATTAAGATATCATCATCTTGGTTAATAGACTGTACTTCTTCACTCGTCAAAGTTTTACTTAAACTTTCTCCTTGAAGCCACGAAGAACCACCATTTAGACTATAATACCATGTAATATCATCTTCAGTAGATTGTTCTAAATTTAATATGATAGTATTTGCATTATCACCAGTAAAGGAAAAATCTACAGTATATTCTTCTTCGACGATTTCTCCATCGACTATTTCTTCATCGATTACTTCCGCATATGACAAACGCCCCATAGATAAATTGATACTAAGTAAGACCGCTAGGACACAAATACATATCCTAAGTAAACGACATCTTATTTCATTGTTAATATTTTCTTTTTTCATACCAAAAACCACCTCAAAATTTGATGTATATTATAAAGTATCTTTTTAGATAATTCAATTAAAAATGTAAAAAAATGTGGAAAAATTCATACTTTTTCCACAGTACTCTTAAGTTAACATCCTCTTAGTTTGGTAATAAATATCTCTGCTTGTTTATCTAAATCTTCTAAAGTAGTATTTAAAATACAATAATCATAGTCATAATTATCGACAAAAGCATCGGCATGATTTGAAGTTATATTCGAAAGTCCTTCTCTTTTTATAAGTAACGTCTTAGCATGAAAGGCATCGACTGCTCTTTTTATTTCTTCTGGTTCTCTTATGTGAATAAATAAGACTTCATCATTAGAGTTTTCAAATTCTTTAACGGACTTTTCAATACTAATAAAAGGCATATCGTTATATTTAGCAACTAGACTCTTTAAATCACTTAAGAATTTACGATCTTTTTCTGTCTTTTGGTTATCAGACCAACCTATCGATCTAGCAAGTTCTTTTATTTTATCTATCGAAGAGACATTCATGACGCGACAGTATTTTTTACAAAACTCGACAAAAGTATCTTTACCACTACCTCCCGTACCATTTATGATAATTATTTGTTTTTTCATATTACATCTTCACATCCTTTGAAAGTTATTTTTGATCAAATTCACCATTCAAGAAACTAGTAATTGCCGAATTGTCTTCTATTAACTGAGAAATAGACTCTCCTCTATTTAAACAATCTATTATCTTAGCTAAATATTTAGAACAATCTACACTACAAAACCATTCCTTTGCTAAAATTTCTTTTGGTACATAATTTAAATTAGTCGCATAAATAGCATCGAATAATCCATCTTCATATGCTCGATCGAACTTTTTAAATCCTTCTGTAAACAGGGCAAAAGATACGAAGAAGAAGACTCTTTTAGCATGACGATTCTTTAATTCTTCTGCGACTTCGAGCATAGATCCACCACTTGCTAGCATATCATCGACGACTATTATCGTCTTCCCTGAGACGTCGTTTCCTAAATATTTGTGATCTACGATTGGGTTTTTACCGTTTATGACTTTCGATACATCTCTTTGTTTATAAAAGACACCTATATCACACTTGAGGATTTTTGCTAAAAATTTTGCTCTTTCCATAGCACCTATATCGGGACTGACGACGAGAATATTATCTAAATCAAATTTTTCTTTTTTAAAGAATACTTTTAAGATATCATTAGTTGGATAAAAATTATTGAGTGACATGAGAGGAATGGCATTTTGAATATTCGGGTCATGAACATCGAAAGAGATGATATTTCTAACACCAATCCTTTCTAAGATTTGTAAAGCGATAGCACAATCTAAACTTTCTCGTGACTTTCTTCTATGTTGTCTCGATTGATATAAAAGAGGCATCACGACATTTATACTCCTAGCGTGTCCCATCATCGCCGATACTATTCTAATGATATCGAAGAAATGCTCATCGGGGCTTAAGTGATGAACAAAATCATACATTTCATAAGTTAGACTATAATTATGTGTATCACACATAATATAAACATCTTTATTTCTGATGGTATCACAAATAAGTGCTTTACCTTCTCCATCACTAAATTTGATGGTTTCGACTGGAGTTATGTAAGTAACATTACTCCCCCTAATTGCACGAAGTTCCTTATCTACCTTTTCACCTAAATCTTTACAGTTATCCATTACTATAAGACATAAATCTTTACTTTCACTCATCATAACTACTCCTTCTATCAACATGATATCATAAAAGTTTAATATTTGATACTAAAATAAAATATTTTGTAATATTGTTTCAATAAACGATAACTTATGTTAAAATGTTACTAGGAAGTGAAATAATGAAGAGAATAATGTTATTAATATTAAGTTTTATTTTATTGATACCGATAACTGTATCTGCTAGTACGAGAGCCCAGGATTTACCTGATACATTAGAAGAGGATGGCATCTCTATTTCGATAGAAGACTATCAAGAAACAGATGATCAAGTAGTAATGTATTTGTTTTGGGGTAATGGTTGTGAACATTGTCAAGCTGAACTAGAATTTTTAAATAGTATATTAGATGAATATAAAGATAAAATAAAACTTCGTTCTTATGAAACGTGGTATAATACATCGAATGCCGAATTAGAAGAAAAGATTTTAAATTTCTTCGAATTGACAGATAAGGGAGTACCATTCTTAATTATCGGTGAAAGTACTTTCATAGGTTATGATGAAGAGACAACTGGTGAGAATATTAAAACGGCAATAGACGAGCTCTATCAATTACCGAAAGAGGAAAGATACGATGTATTTGTAGAAATGGATAAGGAACAAACTGATACTAAAGGGTCCCCAATCGTTTATTTCTTTGGAGGAATAGTAGTCGCTGTTATTATCGTCTTAGTCATACTCTTAAAGACGAAGAATACGGCTCAAGATTAAAATAATTCTTCCTTTTTTGAGTGCAATTTGGTATACTTGTTGCAGGTGGTTTGTATGGATACAAAAAAAGAAAAAAATAAACAAGAAGATAAATTGATTAAATATGTCGATGAAGATACGAATCAGATTAAGAAGTTAATCATCATATTAGTTTGTGTTTTCTTGATAACAGGATTATTATATGTTGCATCTTCTAAATTTATTATTAAAGATGGCGTCAGTGATGAAGAAACTACAGAAGAAGAAAGTATCGATTATACTAGCATAAATGTCGGTAATATCTTTAATAGACCATATGATGAGTATTATGTCTTTGCTTATGACCCAGATTCTTTAGAAGCGAGCCTATATGCATCGTATCTCACGATGGCTGATGTAGAAAAGATATATTTCTTAGATTTATCTAACGAAATAAATAAAAGATATATCGGTACAGGAAATGAACTTGCTACTACTCCTAGTGAAATATCTTTAGAAGAACCTACTTTAATCAAGATTAAGAATGGTAAAATCGTAAAATATTTAGTTACGATCGAAGATATTGCTAAAGAATTATAGTATTATAAAAAGTACTTCTAGTCTTAAGTTAGGAGTACTTTTTTATATAATTTAATCTTCTATATAGTTATAAATACCATGAATTTTTTCTAAAGTATTATTATCCATCTCTAAAATAGTCCAAATACCATCTATTTCTTTTAATTCTATATAAATGACATAATTTATCGTTTCAGTCATATTTTCCATGAGAGAAAGCTTATAATCTATAAATTTACTTTCATCATATAAGTTATCTTGATAAAATTCTTCTTTATGTTCTTGAAAGTATGTACTAGCAAGAATAGATGCCTTATAAAGATTCTTAACTTCGATATCGATAGTAACCGTAGCGTCGTCTCCATTTATTTCTTCATCTTTAATTTGGTATTGTATCGTCGCATATTCGTCCATTATAATATTCTTGTATCTCGTTTTTTCCTCTTCATTTAAGTTTTGTTGTTCCATATATTCATCTAATTCTTCGATGATACTATCATCATTTTTGATATATCTATCCATTAGTTCTTCTGCTTTTTCACTAGGGCTCATGTTACTTAGACAACCCGTCATAGTAAATAGAATAGTAACGATAAAGATAATTTTAAAATGTTTCATGTATTTCACCTAATAATATTTTGTTCGGTGTATAGAAAAAATATACATTTAGTGCTAAAATGTCTATTAGAAAGAAGGAGTATGATTATGAAAAGATTATTATCAGGTATTAAACCAACTGGAGATTTGACTTTAGGTAATTATATAGGAGCAATAAGACAATTTATAGAGATGCAAAAAAATTATGAGAGCTTTATCTTTGTCGCTGATTTGCACGCTCTTACTGTATATAATGATCCAGAAGAGTTAAAGAGAAGAACACGAGACTTGATTGCTATCTATTTAGCAAGTGGATTAGATCCCAAGTATACTACTTTATTTAAACAGTCAGAAAATGTATATCATACTAACCTTTCGTGGATTTTAGAATGTAATAGTTATATGGGAGAACTTTCTCGTATGACTCAATTTAAAGATAAATCTAAAAATAAAGAGAATGAAGCTATATCTTGTGGATTATTTACTTATCCAGTCTTGATGGCATCAGATATCTTAATATATGATGCTGACATCGTACCAGTGGGGATAGATCAAAAACAGCACGTCGAACTTGCTAGGAATATTGCTATTAGATTTAATAATAGGTATGGGAAAACTTTTAAAGTACCAGAACCAGTTATACCTCAAGAAGGAGCAAAAATATATGACTTACAAAATCCTACTAAGAAGATGAGTAAGACAGACGAAAGTGGTAAGGGATGTATAATGATCCTAGAACCAATAGAAAGTGCTAAAAAGAAGATTATGGGGGCTGTTACTGACAGTGAGAATAAAATATACTTCGATAGAGAGAATAAACCTGGTATATCGAATTTACTCACTATTTATGCAACTTTAGAGAATAAGAGTATAGATGAAGTAGTAAAAGAGTTTGCAAATGCTAATTATGGTGAATTTAAAAAATCTGTTGCAAACAGTGTTGCAACAGTACTTACAAATTTACAAGATAAATATCATGAAGTTATAAATAGTAAAGAAATCGATAGAATCTTAGATGAATCTAATAAGAAAGTTCAAAAAATAGCTTCTGATAAAGTAAATGAAGTATTTACTAAAGTTGGACTCGGAAGATAAACTAAGTTATTTATCGTTAGTTATTTCGACTACTGATGCTGTATTTAAAGACTCCGCTATAGTCATCATTTCTTCTGTCGTTAAGTTAGAACTCGTTATATAATATGACATATCATTACTGAGCCATTCTAGAGAATTAGAAGAACTAGCAACGACACCGATAGAAAGTAATAATGGGTCTCCATAAACAGAAGTTATCTCCATCTCTTTACTGACCTTATTAGCTTCTTCGATAATCATAAATGGTTTAGCACCAGCATAAGTCATGATAATTCTATCTCCCGTATCGGTCGCAACTGTATCTTTAGTCGATAAGTGTGTATCTGCGGGAACATATAATGGGTAAATAATATCGTTTATAGTACTAGTTTCTTCATCTAAAGTACAATCTTCATCTTCACAAGTATTAGTGATTAGTTCATCTAAACTAAAGTTATTATCATCGAATTTGAAAGAGTATTTAATAGATGTAAATTTCATTCTAATTATAACGTTTCCATCTGTATTTAAAACTTGGACTTCTTTTAGGTCACCATCTTTATCAAAGTAAATTTTTTCTTTAGTTAGTTTCGAATTATTTGGATAATTGACATTGGCATTTACTATATAATAATCTTCATTTTCTTCTACTTCAGGATTATCTGTTGCTTTAATATCTTTTAAAATCGATTTTAGTAAATAGCTTTGACTAGAATTGTCTGGCCATTCACTTTGGAATTTAAAACTCTTGTTTAAAGCGGGTGTTACTACTATAACACACTAAAGTTTTAAACTTTTATAATTGTCTTTATTATATGATTACTTATTAGCTATTTTTTCTCTATCATCGAGATATTTATAATTTAAATTATTGTTATTAGAAATTGCCTTTTTTCTCGTTTCTTTCTCATATAATTCTCTTGCACCTTTAGCAACACTTCCACCACGTTTAGCAACGCTCATATTCTCTTTAAAACCCTTAGGATGTTCGCTTGTTGCTATATCACGAGTTGCCACTTCACCTAAATCTGTTAAAAGAACTTCTATATTCGTCATATTATCCCTTAAAGATTCTTTCCTTAATCCTTTATATTCCTTATATTCGCTAGCTTTCATGCCAGACCATGTCCTATATATTTCGTTTGTCAAAAGTGCATACTCGACTGGTTTTTCGATGCCTCCATCTTTCCATATATCAGTGAGCTTAAATCTATCGACAATTCCAATTAGTCTTTGTTTAATCCATTCATCAGTATAACCCTTACTGCGAT
>CAZIUY010000038.1:0-4128 GCA_964542625.1 uncultured Muribaculaceae bacterium
CAAGGAATATTTTTTTATAATTATAATGATCAAAAGTATATGTTATTGAGTAAGTCTTTTGGTAGAAGTAATGATTCATACTTACTAATATTTAAGTATGATAGCACGATTAGTGACTATAATAGCATCCAGAGAAAAGAAATACTAATGCCACCTATGTTAGAGCAAAATACAGTATATAATGATGAGGTATATTTAATATTTGAATCAGGGGCAACAAAATACGTAGATGCCATAATAAATATAGATAGTATTCTCGTATTAGATATATCTAAAATAATAGATATATGATAGAATTGTATTAGAAAGGATACTTTATGAAACTAAATAATATTACAAAGATTTATAATGAGGACGATTTAATGAAGTAGTTGCCCTTAAGAGTATTAGTTATGAATTTTAGGAAAAACTACTCTCGTAAATATTATAGGACTAATGGAGAGTATATACTAGAAGAAAAATATGTGAAAGAGACTTATCATCATTGTATCATTAACGCTAATAATCTCCTTAGTACTAGCAAATAAAGTAACTAAGAAGAATAATCTTTAATAATTTTTAATAATTTAATAATAGAATTATAATATTTCTTCGTGTATAATAAAAAGACATTGGGGGAATATATTCTCGAGATTTTAATTGAGGAATCAGGGTGATAAAATGATAGAAATTAAAAAGATAAGTAAAGTATATAAAACCGCAGGTTTCGAACAAAAAGCTCTAAATAACGTTAGTGTTAATTTTAGATGCCATGAATTTGCAGCTATTTTGGGGCCAAGCGGTTCTGGGAAGACGACTCTATTAAATATCATTGGTGGATTAGATGAATACACTAGTGGAGATATAATCGTAAACGAAGTAAGTACTAAGAAGTTTAAAGATAGAGATTGGGATTCTTATCGTAATCATAGGGTCGGCTTTATATTTCAAAGTTATAACTTGATTAGTCATCAGACGATACTAAAGAATGTCGAACTTGCTTTAACGTTATCTGGAATTTCTAAAAAACAAAGAAAAGAAAGAGCCATAAAAGCCCTAAAGGAAGTAGGTTTAGGAGATCATATTAATAAAAGACCTAACCAATTATCAGGGGGACAAATGCAAAGAGTGGCAATTGCTAGAGCCCTCATCAATGATCCAGAAATTATCTTAGCAGACGAACCGACGGGAGCACTAGACTCCGATACATCAGTACAAATTATGAAATTACTTAAAAAGATATCAGAAAATAGATTAGTCATCATGGTAACGCATAATCCTGATTTGGCTCACGAATATGCAAATAGAATAATAAATATTAAAGATGGGAAAATATTATCCGATACTAACCCCTACGATGGGAAGATAAATACTAAAGAACAAAGTGAAATCATCAAAGAAAAGTCACAGAAGACGAAGATGTCATTTGCTACGGCTTTATCTTTATCATTTAATAACTTGATGACCAAGAAAGCAAGAACTATCTTAGTTTCGATTGCGGGTTCGATTGGTATTATCGGTATTGCTTTAATACTTGCTGTTTCTACCGGTTTTCAAAATTATGTCGATTCGATTCAAGAAGACACACTTACATCATACCCTTTGACGATACAACAAGAATCCGCGGATGTTACTGATTTACTTTTATCTGTTACGGGCGGTGGTGATGAAGATGCAGGATCCGATGAAGTAAAAGAGAGTCAAGTTATTACTTCGATGTTATCTACTGTCAGTACTAATGATTTAAAGAGCTTTAAAGCATATTTAGAAGAAAATTATGAAGAAATAGAAGATGATATTTCTAATATTCAATATACTTATAGCGTCAGTCCTAATATTTATACAATAGATGCAACTAATAGTCTAGCCAAACTTAATCCTAGTAATCTCTTTAGTTCTCTTTTAGGGGATAGTAGTATCATGAGTTCTTACTCATCTATTACATCTGTCTTCTCACAGATGGTCGATGATAGAGAAGAAATCGAAAAAGAGTATGATGTCCTAAGTGGAAGATGGCCAGAAAAATATGATGAAATGATCATCGTCTTATCAGATCCAAACACTATATCTGATTTACTAGTATATTCTCTAGGTTTAAGAGATACTGAAGAATTAACGAAGATAGTAACCGCTATCATGAGTGGTGAGACAGTCGATATTAACAATGAGCCTTTGACATTTACTTATGAAGACCTCTTAAATATCGATTTAAGATTAATAATGCCATCCGACATATATAAGTATAATGCGACATATGATGTATATGAAGATATGTCACAAGATGAAGAGTATATGCAAAACTTATATGATAATGCTACTAAACTGAAGATAGTCGGCGTCGTATCTCCTAAAGAGGGTGTTTCATCTTTTGCCCTTACATCAGGGGTTGCTTATACTTCTAGTTTGATAGATTATATCATCGATTATGCCGAGGGTACTGAGGTCGTCCAAAGACAGTTAGAAAATAAAGATATCAATGTTTTCTCTGGTGCTGCGTTCGATAGTAAGACGGCGGACTTCGATCTCGAGTTTTCTGACTTAGTAAAGATCGATAACGATAAACTAAAAAATGCCTTTAATATCAATATTAGTGAAGATACTATATCTAAACAAACAGAGAGTTATATGGAAGATATAGCATCTTCGATAACGACCGATACGACACCAGCAGAAGAACTATTTAATGATAATTTAAGAGAGTTTACTAATGGTATCTTAAATACTATAACTATAGATAATATGGAAGATGATATCGATAGTATAGTAAATAATTACTTAAGTTCTAGTGATGTTGCTAATACTTTAGCTAGTATGGAAGAAGAATATATCATTCCATCTGATACTTTAAAAGTAACATATAGTAGTCTTCTAAATGGTCTATTACAAATATATATACCACTCTTTAAGGAAACTTCTACTTTAGGTGATGCTGATATCATCGAAGAATTAAAGAATAAAGTCACACTAGAATATATGGGAAGTGCTGCGATAATCAAGACTGGTGAAGAGATGGCAAAAGTTATGAGTGAAGCTAAAATGAAAACGGAAGTATTAAAGAAAGTAGGGGAGTTAACTTCTAATATGGTAAGTAGTCTAGCATCGTCATTTAATATCGATGCTGACAAGTTAGCAAGTGCCTTTACTCTAAACTTTACCGAAGACGAGCTCACTCGTATAGTAAGTTCTTTAATGAATACGACTGAAGCAACAGCCAAGTCTAATCTCATCTCGTTAGGTTATCAAGATATCGATGAACCTACTTATATTTCGATATATTTTAATAGTTTCGATAGTAAAGAGGACTTCTTAAAGTTTATCGATGATTATAATGATAGTGTAGATGATGAAAAAGTGATAAAGTATTCCGATACGACGGGAATCTTGATGTCTTCAGTTAAGACGATAGTAAATGCTGTCAGTTATGTTTTAATAGCGTTCGTATCTATTTCACTAGTCGTATCTAGTATCATGATTGGTGTCATTACATATATTTCTGTTTATGAAAGAACTAAAGAAATTGGTATACTTAGAGCCATAGGAGCCTCTAAAGGGAATATTTCATCGATATTTAACGCGGAGACATTTATTATCGGTTTATTATCGGGTTTATTGGGAATAGGTATTTCCTACTCACTAATACCACTAATCAATAGTGTTCTTCATCACTTTACAGGAAATATTCCCTTATCGGCTAGCTTAGATGCAACAGCCGCAGGAGTATTAGTTATATTATCAGTTATCTTAACTTTAATAGGAGGATTAATACCAGCAAGGGCAGCTTCTAAGAAAGACCCAGTCGAAGCTCTTAGAAGTGAATAAATTACGAAGGAGAAATGTTTAGTGAATAAAATTACAGGTATATTAATTGGAATCTTAGAAATAATCATGGGGGTATTGGTTTTAATTAGACCACAAGAGTTCGTCGACTTTATATTCGACTCTTTAGGATTAGTTTTAATCATCATAGGTATATTTAGCTGTGTTCGTTACTTCAAGAGTAATGTTACTAATGGGATATTGAGTCAAGCATTATTTAATGGAATACTTATGATTATCTTAGGAGTATTTCTCTTGTTTACGAGTGGTTGGTTAATCTCTATACTTCCACTTCTATCTTTGATATATGGAGTTATCATCTTAATAGGAAGT
>CAZIUY010000038.1:4138-6110 GCA_964542625.1 uncultured Muribaculaceae bacterium
TTTAATGGAATACTTTCGATTTAAAACGTTTACATCATAAAGGATGGCTCATAACACTAATTGAAGCGATCATTTCTATCATACTTGTTATTATCATATTTACTGATCCATTCATTGCCGCGACTACTCTTTGGATATTCGTCGGTGTCTCTTTAATAGTAGAAGGTATATTTAATACCATATCATCGATAATAGTATCATTTAGCTAATAATTAGGAGCAGATTCATGATTTGCTCTTTTAATCATTTAATAGTAATATAATATTAAAGGAAGTGATTTTATGTCTAAAGTATTAATCATAGATGATGATAAAGATATCTCAGAGTTAATATCGCTCATATTAAAAAAAGAAAGAATCGAATCGAAGATTATCAATAGTCCAGAAGTAGCACTAAAGTTTATCAAGAGTAGTGATTTTGATTATGATTTAATCTTACTCGATATCATGATGCCTGAATTAAGTGGTACAGAATTATGTTCTAAAATTAGAGATAATACTAATGTTCCTATCATATTTGTTTCGGCTAAAAGTGAAATAATAGATAAAATCTTAGGGTATGAAGTTGGGGGAGATGACTATATTACTAAGCCATTTGATAATACAGAGCTTATTTTAAAAGTAAAATCACATTTAAGACTAAATAAGAGAGCAAATGATCTTAAGACAGGGAATATCATTCGTATTGGCGAAATAACTTTGAATGTCGCTAGTTATGAAACGAGAAAGAATGGTAAAAAAGTAGATTTATCGACAAGAGAGTTCGAATTACTTAAATATTTGATGGAAAATGCAGGGATAGTCTTATCTAAAGAGCAAATATTCGAAAATGTTTGGGGTAGTGAATATGGCGACATTGGAACTGTCGCGGTCAATATCAAGAACCTACGTGATAAATTAGATGACGACGATAAATATATCATAACTGTATGGGGATATGGTTATAAGTTTGCAAGGAATACTGATTGTGATGAATAAGATATTTGGTAATCGATTGAGAAATAGATTTTTAATTTCTGTCTTGCTAATAGCCATAGTAAATTTTCTTTCTTTATTAGTTTGGTATCAATTAAAAGTAAGACCTACGATGAGTCTAATGGAATCTATTAAAGAAAGTGTATCTTTAGAAATAGAAAGTGTTTATCCATCAATAGATGCATTAAAGAGTGATTTAGAAAGTATTAAAGAAGAATATAAACTAAAGTTTCAAATAGAAAGTTTAGAAAAAGAGATAATTTATGAAGATGATATCGATAAGACAAACTTTCAATTATTTAGTGATATTATTAGAACGGAAGAAGATGAATATATAATCACGGCTTATGCAAGTAGTATTGCTAGTCCCATAAGAATGGTATTTTCTTTTATACTCTTTCAAATAGTAATCATTTCTATATTACTGATCATCATCTATGTAGTGACAGGATACACGATTATTACTCCTATCGAAAAAATTATAAATGATATAAAGAACTATAAGTTTGGTAAAAAACCTGTTAGAAGTAAGATAAATAGTGAACTAGATATTATCCAACAAGAGTTCGTTAGTTTAGTAGACTCTTTAGAAAATGAAAAATTAGAACAAAAGAGAATCATCGCTAGTATTTCTCATGATATCAAGACACCACTTACATCTATTATCGGTTATTCATCATTGATGGAAGATAATTTAACTAAAGATGATTTAAAAAAGTATAGTTCTAAGATTCATGAGAAAGCTATCGATATAAAAAATATCTTGAGTTCTTTCGATGATTATTTATCTAGTTATGATAATAAGAAGTTGAATTTAGATGAAGTTATGATTAAAGATTTAATTAACGAATTAAATGATGACTATAAGATCGAACTAAATAATAAGAATATCGAATTTAATATTACGACTAATTGTGAAAAGACAAAAATAAAGATAGATGTCTTAAAAATAAAGAGGGTATTTGCTAATATTATTTCTAATAGTATAAGCTATGTGC
>CAZIUY010000039.1:0-6083 GCA_964542625.1 uncultured Muribaculaceae bacterium
GGTGTTTTAGTTTTTCTTATTGCCTATATGGTCTATTAAAACCAGTAATACAATAAGTACTACTAAGTACTCTATGATTTATCCTTCCTAACTTTAAAGGTAAAGTATTAATGTTGTAAGTGAAACATCATAGGTATCTTTCAAATAATATTATTATGTATACTTCTTCAATAAATTATTTATTAAAGATATTAACTTAAAGAATAAAAATTCTAGTTAATCATTTTCTCGTATGCTATAATTAACTTGTAAATATATTTAAAGGAGAATTAATTATGAGTTTATTTGGCAAATATAAGACAGATTTAGAAAGATTTGAAGATATTAAAAAGATATATAATAAGGGTAAGTATAAGAAGGCATATAAGAGTATTAGTGATTTAGAAATCGATATGCAGTTTCATAAAAATAATGGCGTTAATATGGCTGAATTTGATTATTGGTATGGTCTTTGTGGAATTGGTTTTTATCTAAAAAAATACTATGATGATTGCTTTAACCAAAGTATGAGACATTTCATATCCTCTCATAAAAAAGGATATGCCGATGCTTCTAAATGGTTAGGTGAATATTATTATGAATTAGGTACAGAGCTTTATCAAAAAGAAGATTTCAAAGGTGCTATACGTGGTTTAGAAGAAAGTATCGACTATGGAAATATGGATGCCAAGTATCAACTTGCTAATATATACTATAGAGGTGATGGTACTGATATAAAGTTAGATAGTGCTTTAATACTTGCTAAAGAGGCAGTTGAAAATGGTGTAAGTGATTCACTAGACTTAATAAAAAAGATTAGTAAGAGACAAGAAGAATTAGAAGAAGATTATAATAAAGCTTTAAAGTTATATGATAAGAAAAACTATAATGATGCTCTACCTTTACTTTTAAGTCTTGCTAAAAAGGGTCATATGGAAGCCCAAAGAAAATGTGGATATATATATTATAATGGATTAGGAGTAGAAGTAGACTTAAAAGAAGCTCTTCATTGGTATGAAAATGCGGCTTATATAGATACTAACCTTCAATTCTTGTGTGGAGAGATGTACTATAAGGGTGAAGGGTGTAGTCAAGATAACGATAAAGCACTATATTGGTACCTTTTAGCGGCTAAAAGAGGACACGTCGAAGCCGAGTGCCGATATGGAGAGCTTGCTTACTATGCCAAAAAAACAACAAGATTCGAAGATCATGTCGATATAGAAAAAGAGAGTCGAGAATGGTTATTAAAGTCCGCTAAAAGTGGTTATGTCGTTGCTCAGTTCGACTGTGGTTGTAGGTATTGGTGCTCTTGGTCTAGATCTAATAAAGAAAAATCTTGTGAATGGTTTATTAAAGCATCAGAACAAGATTTTGGCTTTGCATTAAAGGAAAGTCGATGCCGCGACAAGGAAGGACTACTTAGTGATTATGTCTTTAGAAGTATGAAAGAGAGTGTAGAAGAATATTATACTGATTCTACAGCCTACGTCTATGGAGTATATCAGTATACTCTCGGTAATTATGAAGAAGCCCTTAAATGGTATGAGAAATCTGACCATATACACTTTGATAGAGGTAAACTGATGCGTGGTTTGATGTACTATCGAGGTGAAGGTAAGAAGCAAAATAAGGATCTTGCTTTCGAATGCTTAAAGGAATGTTTAAAATCTTCTGATGAATATGTAACTAATATACTTAATAGTCGCGACCCTGAAATGTTACTCATCCGTGGAGAGATGTATTATAGTGATAAAGAGTTTACTGAAGCTCTAGAGTACTTCCTAGAATCATCTAAACTAGGTAATGAGTTAGCAGGGGCTAAATATAGAATAATGCACTATAATGGAGAAGGTGTAGAACTAGATTATGCTAAGACCCTTAAGTTATATGAAGAATCCGCTAAATTAGGTAATGCCGTATCACAAATGAAGTGTGGAGATATGTATTATGAAGGGTTGGGTACTAGCATCGATAAAAAAGCATCTTTAAGGTGGTATAGAGGAGCTCTTAAAAAAGAAGAGTTAGATGGTTATTATGACTTTAAACACGCATTTATGAGAGAGTATGATTGGAAAGATAGAGAGACAGAATATTATATTGGTACAGCCATATATAGATGTGGTGAAATATACTATAATGGAGATGGCGTCAAAAAAGACTTAAAAGAAGCATTTAAGTGGTACGAAAGAGCAGCTGATGTGAGATGGAAATACCGTGAAGCCCAAAACAAGTGTGGGGATATGTGTTATAATGGCGAGGGAACTGACATCAACTATAGTAATGCCCTTGACTGGTATTTATCCTCTGCCAAACAACTCGATAGCTATGGCGAATATAAGTGTAGTGAAATGTACTTCAAGGGAATTGGTACTGATATAAAGTTGGATTTAGCCTTAAAATATGGAGAAAATGCCGAGGCAGGTGGACTAGATGGTGCTAAAACACTCGTTCTAGAAATCAAAAAGAAAAAAGAAGAAGCCGATAGTCTATACAATAAAGCTAAAGATTTATATAAAAAACGTCACTATGTGTTCGCACTTCAATTATTTCTCGAGTCTGCGAATATGGGTGATGCAAAATCCCAGTATTACTGTGGGGTTATGTATCGTGATGGACTAGGGACTAAGACCGATAGAAAGGTAGCACTAGAATGGTTCAACAAAGCCGGAGATCAAGATAACGCCGCTTCCTGGAATGCTCTTGGAGATATGTATTACCATGGTATAGGTATAAAAGCAAATGCAAAAGAAGCTGCTTACTGGTATCGTAAGGCCGCAGAAGCTGGTGTTTCCCATGCTCAATTTTGCTTGGGTTGTATGTATTACAATGGCGAAGGCGGTCTAGTGGAAAATAGAAACATAGCTGGAGAATGGTTCGAAAAAGCTGCCGAATTTGGTGATGCCGCAGCAAAATTTAACTGTGCACTCTACTATTATAATCGCTGTAAAGGACACTCAATTCCAGAGTTAGAAAATAAAGCAGAAGAATTGATAGGAAAAGTCATCGAAACAGCTAAAGAAAATAAAGATTATGAACTAAGAAAAAAAGCAGAAGACCTCTTATTTGAATTAAGACACCTTTAAGATAAAAAAATTAACTTTAATTTTAAATATAACTATGCTATAATTATCTAAAGAATAGGGATGGTTAGTATGTTTTTAAATATCGTCAAAATAACAGATAATATTGCAACTGTAGCAATCAATAAAAGTGGGGCAGTACTACCTGACTTGATGAATATGCACGTTATTTTTGAAAGTGGTAAGATGCGTATTTTAGGAGAAGTAAAAGATATATCTGAAAATACTGTCGATATAAACTTCTTAGGAGAATTTTTAGATAGTGGCTTTAGAACAGGTATTCTTCGTAAACCTAGTCTCGATTCTAAAGTTCGTATGATAAATGAATCAGAACTACAAGAGATAATCGGAACTAAGAGTCCCGATAACTTCTTACTTGGATATAGTCCATTATATAATAACTATCCTATATACGTAAAAATTAACGAACTCTTCTCTAATCACTTTGCTATTTTAGGATCATCTGGTTCAGGTAAATCATGTGGTACAGCACGTATTATTCAAAATGTATTTGCTAATCCTGAGATGCCTGTCTATAACGCTAACCTCATCTTCTTCGATGCTTATGGTGAATATAAAAATGCCTTTAGTGGAGTAAACCAAATTAACTCTAATTATAATTATAAATTCATTACATCTAATAAACAAACAGATGCCGATGAAGACTTACGTATACCGATATACTTACTTACATTAGATGACTTAGCTCTTTTATTAAATGCAACAGAACACTCTCAACTGACGATTCTAGAGCGTGCCTTAAAATTAGTTAGAATATTTGCAAGAAATGATGAAGCATCTTTAAAAGTCAAGAACCATCTCATTGCTAAAGCAATTTTAGCAATACTCTTCTCAAATAAGACGAGTGCTGGTAAAAAAGATGAAATATTTAAAATAATACACGATACTAATACACCACAATTTAATTTTGATTCCATCTTACAAGGTGAAGGTTTTACGAGAAGTTTCTCAGAATGTTTTGAAATAGATTCTAAAGGTAATTTCTCTGAGTCTGTCTTAATGAATAAATATTTACTTAGTTTTTTAGATGATTCTCTAGAAGAATCATTACCTAATGATATACAATACTTTACGATAGATGATTTAGAGATTGCTCTAAACTTTACATTGATAAGTGAAGGTTTCCAAGAAAATGATGCCTTAAGAGATGCTTCTACTGTCCTCTTAGTAAGATTACATAGTATAGTAAATTCACCTAATAGAACGATATTCCAATACCCTGACTTTATAACTCTAGAACAGTATATTACATCTTTAGTCGTCAAACAAAATAGTCGTTGTCAAATAGTTAACATTAACTTAGAAGGACTTGACGATAATCTTGCGAAAGTAATTGTAAAGGTATTCTCTCGAATGTTCTTTGATTTTGCTAAATCGAGACCAAATAGAGCATCTATTCCTTTCCACTTGTTCTTAGAAGAAGCACATAGATATGTTCAAAAAGATAATGATTTATTCTTGATTGGTTATAACATCTTCGATAGAATTGCTAAAGAAGGACGTAAGTATGGAGTTCTTTTGGATATTATTTCTCAAAGACCAGTCGAATTATCCGATACGGTCGTTGCTCAGATTTCTAACTTTATGATATTCAAGATGACTCACCCAGCAGATCTTGCTTATATTGAAAAAATGTTACCTAATATAAGTGCTGATATAATCGACAAGATGTCGAGTTTACAGCCTGGTACTTGTGTAACATTTGGTAGTGCATTTAAAATACCGTTTATTACGAGATTAGAAATGCCAAACCCAAGTCCATATAGTTCTAACTGTGATGTTGCTAAAGCGTGGAAGTAATTAACCTAATCCGACGTCTAATGCCATCATGATGATAAAACCAATTAAAGTTGCAAAGGCCATGAGGTCTTTTCTTTTGTTCGTTTGACTCTCAGGGATTATTTCTTCTGCGACGACATATATCATAGCACCTGCGGCAAAAGCGAGAAAAATAGGTAATATATACTGTACTTTCATGACGAGTAATGCTCCTAAGACGCCCGCAATTGGTTCTACTATGCCACTTATTTGTCCAAAGAAGAAAGACTTTGCTCTAGACATTCCATCTCTTCTTAATGGTAATGATATACTAGCACCCTCAGGGAAGTTCTGTATTCCAATACCTAAAGCGAGCATGAGAGCACTAGATAAGGAAGTATTCCCATGTATAAGAGAACCAAAAGCAATACCGACGACGAGTCCTTCAGGAATATTATGAATCGTAATCGAAAGTATTAATATTAAATTCTTTTTAGTCGAGGGAGACTTGAATATATGAGAAGAAATTCTATCAGTAATAAATAAGAAAACACCTCCTAAAAAGAATCCACATGATATGATGAGCCAAGGAATTTGTCCTAACTTTTCTGCATATTCTATCGCTGGTGCTATTAAACTAAAGAACGATGCCGAAATCATGAGTCCACCAGAAACTCCTAACATAGCATCCATGATATTCCTATTAGTATTTTTAAAGAAAAAGACAAGTGCACTTCCTAAGATAGTAAAGCCATAAGTTACTAAAGTTGCAAGTAATGCTTGTAAGACAGGATTCAAGCCATTAAAAAATAACATCATAATTTACTCACCTATTTATAAGATATGACTTAAATATTTTTTGGTGTAATTATTTATTATCTTCTGGTACGGGGTCATATCCACCTTTAGATAGTGGATTACATTTTAGTATTCTTTTTATCGTCAAGATAGTACCTTTTATCAAACCATACCTCTTAAGAGCAATAATAGAATACTCTGAACAAGATGGATAATATTTACATCTATTATGTGATTTAAAAGGTATACTCTGATATAGTTCTATTAATTTAATTAATAATTTAGTCATAGACATTCCTCTTTAAATTAAATTATACACTAGTAAACTGATTAAAACTATATAATTTAATTAAATTAACTGTATAGAAGAAAGATTGTCATAAGAGCTAATGCTTGATATGATATATAAGAGGTGATGTTTTATGAATCAAGATAAGATGCATT
>CAZIUY010000040.1:0-6055 GCA_964542625.1 uncultured Muribaculaceae bacterium
GTATCGAGACCTAATAAGTCGGAAATCATCTTTGGAGCCTCACGAGCAAATGTAAGTAATCCATACATGAGTAAGACGACGGCAAGTAATCCTGTAACACCATTGATCGAACTATTATCGAGAATTTTAGATACGACGCTAGGTACTAAAGAAATCAAGAAAATACACAAATACATGATTATCTGAAAGATAAATACTTCTAAATATACTTTGATGAGGGTATCGATCCATTTATCTCGAGCACCCTTCTTTTTTGGTACTATTTCCATAATGACAGGTATAGGAGCGATTAACTCTAGTAATGCCATCTTGCCAACACGTTTTGCTAAATTAATACAAAACGAAAGCATGAATAACAGGAGTATGACACCGGCGACGGTCGTCAAAAGAGGTGTAAAGTTATAGTTATCATCTGTAATAAAGTCACCAAAGGCATCTATTCCTCCACCCGCCGCGGCATTATCATATGCTATACAATAAGTCTCATGAGTACTATCTACCTCTCCATCATCAGGATGACAATCTAAGGCAGTAAACCCATCTGTCGGGTATAAGAAGGCAACATATACGGAAGTAACTAAAGTATTAGCACCATTTTTAATATAATACTCGGTTAACGAGCTATATTTGTCTTCATCATATACTGCCGAGGATGACGTCTGTCCACCTAGTATCAAGTTTTCGATAACACCTGAAGAAAGTATCTGAGCTTGCAGGGAATATAATTTATCGAATATAAGTGGTGTAAGAGCAATGATAGCTAAAGATATGAAGACATCTTTAATAAATGCACTTGCACCGACCTCTTTATCAGTAATTTTATTTGGATCTATTATATAATTAAGTAAATTAAATGCTAAAACGAAGACCATTATGACACTCAATAAAGTATATATTCTTTGTGTTATTGGTCCCGTAATAGTACTATCCATTATTCTTATATTAGAAAGAGTATAGAACACTTCATACGCTACTTGAACAAGGGCATAGACTCCTTTATCGAGTAAAAAGGTTAAACTCTTAAAGATATTAGTAAACCATCCACCTAATAACAATAATTCACTCATCACTTGATTACTCCTCTCTTTTTAACTATGACAATTGCCTCCCAAAGGGTCGAATACACAAGCAGAGCATATTTCTGCATCGCTCGTCTTATTATAACTATTTACAAATCCAAAAATAGTATCGATGATAGTAGGAACATAGAAAATGAGGACAGCTCCAGCGACGGAATAAGCTAAATTGATGAGTCCTTTTTTTACTTCATCAGGTGTCCCTGAAGTAACAGTAGTTATAAGACTCAAACTGGATTTTACGATGATAATTAGAGGAATAGCAATTTTGACGATTATAATGACATAACCGACTAGTTTTAATGTATTAGCAATATCAGCACAGTTATGTGAAAAATCATCTAGTTCTGCACTACTATCATTTGCTAAAAGTACATACTCACCACTAGAAGTAGTATTATCTTCTAAATTCATAGCGTCTATATTACTTACAAAAAGTAAACATGACATGATAATTAAACATATCATATTAAATGTCCTCTTCATGAACCTCACCTACACTGAGATTATAACATAAAACATAGTGAATTTCTATCTTTTCCAGGTTAAAAAACCAATAATTTTATAAGTAGACATGAACTTTAATAAAAAAAACTCTATTCTTCCTACATAAACTATCTACAATAGAATATTAAGTTGAATATAGTTTTTATATAAGTATTAATCTTCTCTTATTAGATTCATGATAGTACTTTCTAATTTTTTATTAGCACTTTCTAAGTCTTCGTCTTTTTCTACTTTAAAAGGATTTCCAAACCTAACCACTAGATTATTAGACCTAAATTTATATTCCCCTTTTATACCAAAAGGGACGATTAGTGCACCCGTTTCTTGTGCCATCTTGACCGCTCCAAATTTAAAAGGTAAAAGAGGATTATCAGTTTTATTTCTCGTCCCTTCTGGAAATATTCCTATAGCACCTCCATTATTTAAGACTTCTAGAGCACTCTTTTTAGCACTCTTATCGTGAATACTCCTATCGACAGAAATACAACCTGTTACTTTAAAGAACCATGAGAATTTACCATCGAAATATTCTTTCTTAGCCATATAATGTATGATGCGTTTAGTAGAAATAATAATAGAACACTGATCCATTATATGTTTATGATTACCTACTAATATAATAGCACCATCTAGAGGAATGAGCTCTTTATTATATATTAAAGGATTATAATATAATTTATATAGAGGAGATAATATTGGTTTAAATAATTTATAACCCCACTCTGGTAAATTACTTCTTTTCATACTTTTTTCTTTCTTCTTTCTCTAAGAGTTTATAATCGATTTTATTATAAAGGGTTTTAGGTAATGAGTCTCTAAATTCATATTCTTTAGGTTGAGAATAGGCAGCTAGATTTTTCTTACATAAAAGTCTTATTTCTGCCTTGATGATAGTCGATGGTTCGATACCATCCTTTAGAGTGATGATTGCTTTAGCAACATTCATCTTATATGGATGAGGAATCCCTATTACACATACTTGATTTACTTTAGGATGTCTAGCAATAACTTCTTCGATTTGACTTGGATAAATATTAAAACCACTAGAAACGATAAGTCTTTTAAGTCTTTGGGTAAAGTATATTATACCTGATTGTCTAATATAACCGATATCTCCCGTATGCAACCAGATTTTTCCATCATTATGTTTTATCAGTACTTTATCGGTATCTATAGGATTATTTAAATACCCCATCATGACAGTTGGACCATTTACACATATTTCCCCTTCTTGACCTAATGGAAGTGGTTCTATCGTATTAGGTTTACATATACAAAAATCATTACCAATCATCGGTATTCCTATACTACCAGGTTCGTTAGCACCATCGAAAGTATATGCTGTTGCAGCGACACTCTCAGTCATACCATAACCTTTAGAAATAGATATATTGGCATTATGACTATGTAAAAATTCATTCATAGCATCCTCAAGACTAAGAGTCAAATAATCTCCCCCACTAATAACATATTTTAAGGAACTTAAATCGACTGTTGCAAATCGTTTATTATTAAGCATAGCTTCCCAAAGTGTCGGAACACCCGCTAAAACATTAGGATGATACTTTTCGATAATCTTATGAAATCTCTTACCATCAAATTCTGGTATTAAAATAACTTCGACTCGCAAACATAATGGACAGTGACAACATACTCCTAAGCCAAACCCATGGAATATCGGTAAGATAGTCATTATTTTATCTTTTGGTCTAACGTTACGAACATTAACTCCACCCTGTTGTGCTTCAGCATTAAAATTAAAGTTACTAATCATTATCCCTTTAGGAGTACCAGTCGTTCCCCCACTATGAAGAATGACTGCTAGGTCTTTAGAGTTAACTTTTATGTTATCTTTTTTATGATAAAGATGTCCCATATTTAAAAATTCTTGCCAAGATAATACATCAGTCATAAAACTCTTAGGACGTCTAATCTTTAAACCTTTAGTTAACTTATAACCAATACTCAAAGCTTTTGGCATAGATTCTTCTACCCCAATGAGAATAGTCCTATAAACACTTACATCATCTATAAATTCTTCTACTTTTTCAAAGTCTGCATCATAAAGAAATAGTATTCTCGATTTAGATTCTTCTAAATAGTGTTTTATCTCTTGCTCACTCGATAGAGGGTGAACCATGTCGGCAACGCCACCTATCTTATTGATTGCATAAAATACTTCTACGGCCTCAGGTGTATTAGGCATACAGATAGTGACAATATCTCCCTTTTTAACACCTAAGTATTTAAGACTCCTAGATATTAAATCTATGCGTCTAAACATCTCATTATAAGTTATACGAGTATTAAAATAATTTAGTGCATAATAGTCTCCATCACTTCCTATTTGGCTTTTTAAATACTCATAAATAGATTTATTAGTAAACTTGATAGAACGATTCTCTTCATCATAATAAGATAACCAGGGCTCATTAGAACTTTTCTTTTTAAATAATCTATATAAATATCTATTAAATATATTAGTTAATTTCATTTATTCTCTCCTTCTTTAATATTATACTAACTTTATTCATTAATCTTTCATTTTCTTTTAGTAAATCATCATTTTCTATTAAGTAAGGCTCTAAGAAGATTATCTTAATAGACTTTTTAAAAGGAATATACTTACCTGTTATGACGAATGGAGTTATATAAGCATCAGTTTCTTTAGCCATTTTAACTGCACCTAATTTAAAATTCATGATTAAATCACTTGTTCTATTGATAGTTCCTTCAGGAAATATTCCTATCACATGACCTTTATTTAATACTTCGATAGCACTAGTTAATGATTCATGATTATGTAATGCCCCTCTATCTACGGGAATAACACCCATATACTTAAATATAATTCCTTTTATTCCCTTTAATAAAGTGTGTTTACCTAAGAAGTGTATCTCCCGTTTAGTTGAAGATATTAGAAGTAGGCAATCTAAATTATTAGTATGATTACCCGCTAAAACTAATGGACTATTTTTCTTAATATTCTCTTTTCCTATATATGTCGGTCTAAATATTACTTTAAATAACAAGGTAATAATAGGTCTTACTATTTTATATAAAAGCATGAATCTTATCTCCAATCTATTCTACATTATATCATTATATGATAAAAAATAATATAAATTAAAAAAAGCATTCGAGCTTTATTTTAAGTATCACAGTCAGTACTTTCATAAGTACTTTGACCTATACAGTTTTCAGGGACTGTAATACCCGCTAATTCAAATAACATACTACATACTAGTGGTATAAAGAATAACAGAATAGCCGCAACGGCTCTCTTAGCAAAGTCTTGTGATACTTTCTTTAATTCATCTTTAGAACCACTGACAGATGCTTTAATTAAATCGATAGATGTTAAGACGACTACTAAGATTGGTCCCGCATATTTGACAAAGTCAAATATGTTATTTACGACTATCGTCATATTTTCACCTAAAAGTCCATAACACTTTGGATCATCACAGATTTTTAATTTAATAGCTCCTATTAATTCACTAACGCTTTTAGCAGATTGCTCTGCTATATCATCATACTCTTCTTGAGTTATTTTACCATTATCTAAATCTTTTGCTGCATCGTCTTGTTTTTTTTGTTGCATTTGTGCAACACAGCTATCTTCTTCTGAAACATAATTATTTATATTCTTAATATAGTTATTTACAAAATTTGGCATTTCGTACATAGTACCGAAGTAATAAATGGAATTAATGTGATTATAGGTCTTTTCTACAATTACATCTCCTAACGTATTATTGCTAACATATTCATCATCAGTTATTTCCGAACAGACGTGTTTACTAGCATAATCATATATGACAGAAAAGATAGAATCGCCATTTTCTTTCGTTGGATTACTACTGGATAAAACTAAAGGATAAGGTCCGTGATCCTTGAACGCATTGGTACCACAGCCATTATTTTCACCCTTGTCACCTTCGTTATCAGTAAGGCATATCGTATGAACGTTTGTTGTATCTACATAAGCATATTTCGGACATTGAAAGTTTTTTTCATTATCATCAGTGAACTTTTGATCTGGAATCTGATTAAAAAATCTGTCGTTACCACTGAAACTTTCGATTTTATATGTTTTCCTGAAAAGATATCCAGTCCAGGCAAACTGAGAAAATACACTTGATCCAGCTTTATAATATATTTCCCAACCTGAATCTTCTTCAACAATGCAGTTTTTACCGTCGATACAATCAAGTGTATAATAGATTAGAATATCTTGTAACGCACTAGTATCTACATCTCCAAAACCAGTTGAATCTTGTTTATATTCACATACTAAAATTGACCCACCAGTTGTCGTAATCTGTGTATTGTCAGCGGACATTTGAGTGGAGCCTAATACTTCCTTTGAACACACGAAGAATGAAATAAAGATTAACAAAAGACTAAATAAACTCTTTTTCATATTCATATTCCTCACCACTTTAAATTTATTATAGCAAATACATTTA
>CAZIUY010000041.1:0-6025 GCA_964542625.1 uncultured Muribaculaceae bacterium
TAATAAGAGTAATTGCCTTTCAGAACTTAATAAAAAGAAAGAGAAATTTCTAAAAAACAAAAAATATAAAGAAGCCCTAGAAATGGAACTCAAGATTAAAGACTTACAAGAATATACGAATCGCATATCTATAACGAAATCTGATATTTTAAAAATTATCGAGTATAGAGCCAATATCCCTCTCTTAGATACTTTCAATAATTCTATATTAACTTTAGCAAAGACTATGAAGACTCATATATATGGTCAAGATAGAGTAATCGACGAGATAACAGGAGCATTAAAAGGAAAGTACCTAATAGAAAACACGAGACCATTATCGATTCTTCTTTTGGGTCCAACTGGAGTAGGTAAAACATTTCTCGCTAAAGAAATAGCCAATAATCTTTTTGGTAATAGACAATTTTTAAGACTCGATATGAGTGAAATGTCTAGTGAGGGTGCAATCAATAAATTATTAGGATCACCTAAAGGATATGTCGGATATGAAGATGATGCCCTTTTAAGTAAAATAAAAGACTATCCATATTCACTTATTCTTTTAGATGAAATCGAAAAATCATCAGATAAAGTCCAAAGATTATTCTTAGATATCTTAGAAAATGGTAGTATTAGAAATTCTAAAGGAGAAATTATTCACTTTGAAAATACGACTATCATCATGACTTCGAATATATATCCTAAAAATACTTTAGGTTTTACTAAGACGAGTATCGATGGTAGTCAAATACTAAATAAAAACCTTTACGAACACATCGAAAAAGTTATAACTTTAGATGCTATTAAAGAAGATTGTGCTAAAAAATATATCAAACGAGAGACTAAAAATTTAGAACTTGCTAGTCATGAAATCGAAAACATTATAAAAAATTCTGATATAGGAACATTAGGCTTTAGAGGTGTCCAAAGGGAATTAACGAAGTATAAAATTAATAAATTATTGACAAAAGTGTAGTAAAGATTAGCCATAATGTGATAAAATTAAATAGTATTTAAACTGATACGTTTTTTAGAAAGGAATATTTCAAAATGGAAATGAAACTATATAATACATTATCACATAAGGTAGAAGACTTCATACCAAATACACCAGAAACTGTAAAGATGTATACGTGTGGTCCAACAGTATATCATTATGCACATATAGGAAATTTAAGGACTTATATTTCCGAGGATGTCTTAGAAAAGAGCTTAAAGTATTTGGGTTATTATGTTACGAGAGTGATGAACATCACAGATATAGGACATTTGACTAGTGACGCGGATACGGGAACAGATAAGATGGTCGAGAGTGCTATTAAAGAAGAAAAAACCGTTTTAGAAATTGCTGAATTTTACACGAACGAATTTTTTAAAGATTGTAATCTTCTCAATATAAGAAAACCAGATATCGTGAGTAAAGCAACAGACAACATAGACTTCTATATAGAGATTATTTCTAAGCTCTTAAGAGATAATTATGCTTACCAATCAAATGGTAACATCTACTTCGATATTACCAAACTAGATGACTATTATAAACTAACTAATCACAAGGCCGAGGAAATGGAGGTCGGTGTTCGTGATGGAGTAGAAGAAGATAGTGGTAAGAGGAATCAAGGTGACTTTGTACTTTGGTTTACAAAGAGTAAGTTTCAAGATCAAGAATTAAAGTGGGATAGTCCTTGGGGAGTAGGTTATCCAGGTTGGCACATCGAGTGTAGTGGTATAAGTATTAAGAATCTAGGGGAATACTTGGATATTCACTGTGGAGGAGTAGATAATATCTTCCCACATCATACTAATGAAATTGCTCAAAGTGAAAGTTACTTGGGTCACAAGTGGTGTAATTACTGGTTCCATGGACAACACTTAAACTTAAAAGATGCTAAGATGAGTAAATCGAAAGGTAACATCATTACGGTTTCGACTCTCATAGAAGAAGGTTTTAATCCATTATCTTATAGATATATGTGTCTCAATAGTCATTATCGAAAGATTTTAGAATTTACTTTCGAATCTCTAAGAGTGAGTGAAACAGCATATCTAAAACTTCTAAATCGTATTTCTATGATTAGTAATACTGGTGACTTTCAAGACGCGGCATATAATGACTTCAATGAAAAATTCATGGATGCCCTAAGAGATGACTTAAATACAGCAAATGCTCTAACAGTCTTATATGATGTTTTAAAGAATGAAAGTCTAAATGGACATACCAAACTAGAACTGATAAGAAGCTTCGATAAAGTTTTAAGTCTCAATTTAATCAGTGACTTACATGAAAAGTTACACCCTCAGCATGATGAAATCATGGAACTTATTAAGTTAAGAAATGACTATAAAGCTGAACATAAATTCACAGAAGCTGATGGTATTCGTGATGAGCTTTCCATAAGAGGAATAGAATTAATCGATACATTAGAAGGTACTATCTACAAACTCAAAGATTAATTCTAAATTCTTCTTTTTTTTATATAATTTACATGAGGTGACTTAATGTATAAAAAAAGAATAATTTATGGAACTATAATCGTCTTAATTCTATCTTTTATATTTCATAGTATCTATGATATATTTCCAAACACACTTACATCGATATTCTTCCCTGTCAATGAGTCTATTTGGGAACATAATAAAATAATCGTCTTATCATTTCTCGTCTTAACTATATTTGAAAAAGTTATTTTAAAAGAAGAAAATAATATACTATTTATGAATTTAATTTCTAGTATAATTTGTATTTTACTTTTAGATATTACTTTTACTCCAATATATTTATATGTTTTAGATACAGTAGAAAACTTTCCTTTAGTAATAATCTTATATACTCTTTCGATTATCATAGCTATTATTTTAGGTAATAAACTAGAAATATTAAATAACCAAAAACTAATTATTATTTCATTTATATTATACATATTCATATTTATAATTTTTGGGATTTTAACATATTATCCACTAGATTTTGCTCTATTTTATGACTTTAGTACATTACACTATGGAATAAAATAGCTTATTACCCACCTAAACATACGAAAAAACTTGAAATTTTAATACATTTATATTATTATCTTTAAGTACGAAAGAAGAAGTGGGATGTATGGATAAGATTATAAACATAGCAGTAGTCGCTCACGTCGATGCTGGTAAATCGACATTAGTAGATGCCTTACTTAACCAAAATGGTGTCTTTAGAGAGAATGAAAACGTAGTCGATTGTATCATGGATTCAAACGATATCGAAAGAGAACGTGGTATAACGATTTACTCTAAGAACTGTTCGATTAAATATAAAGATTATAAGATTAATATCGTAGATACTCCAGGACACGCGGACTTTTCGAGTGAAGTAGAACGTGTAATAAGGACTGTAGATACAGTTATCTTAATAGTCGATGCTGCCGAGGGTCCAATGCCTCAGACGAGATTTGTTTTAAAGAAAGCACTTGAACAAAACTTAAGACCTATTCTATTTATCAACAAGATAGATAAGAAAGATGCTCGTCCAGAAGCCGTCGTCGATATGACTTTCGATTTATTTTGTGAATTAAACGCGACTGATGAACAACTAGAATTTCCTATAGTATATGGTACTGCTAGAGATGGTATAGCTAAGACATCATTAGATCAAGAATCTGATTCGATTGCACCATTATTAGATACTGTTCTAAAACAGTGTGAACCATATAAAGGTTCTGCATCCGATAATCTTCAATTACAAATTTCTAATTTAGATTATGACGATTATATTGGAAGACTAGGTATAGGAAGAATCACTAAAGGTAAAATTAAAAATGGTGAAACTGTAACATTAGTCAAGAACGATGGAGAAGTAACTAACTTTAAAGTTTCCAAATTATATGTCGAAGAAGGAATTAAAAGGGTGGAGAAACCTGATGCTTATTATGGTGATATCGTAACGATTGCAGGATGTTCTCATATTTCTATTGGGGATACTATATGTGAAAATGGTACGATAGATCCTCTACCTCCTATCGAAATAGAAAAACCTACACTTTCGATGAACTTCCTCGTCAACAATGGACCATTCGCTGGTAATAGTGGAAAATTTCTAACATCCCGTCACATTAGGGAACGTTTGATGCGTGAACTAGAAACTAATGTCGGATTAGAAGTCGAAGAACTAACTGGTTCTGATGGTTATAAAGTAAGTGGACGTGGTGAATTACACCTTTCTATATTATTAGAAAATATGCGTAGAGAGGGATACGAATTATGTGTCAGTAAACCACAAGTTCTATTTGAAGAACGTGATGGTAAAAAGTATGAACCATTTGAAAATGTCATAGTCAATTGTCCTAACGATTATGCTAGTACTGTCATAAGTGACTTACAAGAAAGAAAAGGTATATTACTGTTAATGAATAGTGATTCAGATTCTTTTACGCATATGGAATTTTCCGCTCCAACTCGTGGGTTAATCGGTTACCGTAGTACATTCATTACAAATACAAAAGGTGAAGGAACTATGATAAGAAGTTTTGATGAATATAAACCTTATGCTGGTGCGTTAACTACGAGAAAAAATGGTGTCCTAGTTAGCATGGAAACAGGTAAGACTTTAGGATACTCATTATTCAACCTTCAAGAGAGAGGGGTGCTCATCGTTGGACCACAAACAGACGTCTATGTAGGAATGATTATCGGTATAAATAACCGCGATAATGACTTAAATGTCAATCCTTGTAAGAATAAAGAGATGTCTAATACGAGAAGTAAATCCGCCGATGAAGCTATTGCTCTCGTGACACCTAGAACTTTCTCTTTAGAAGAAGCCTTAGAATTTATCGAAGAAGACGAATATGTAGAGGTTACACCTGATGCTATTAGAATGAGAAAAGCCATACTAGACCCTAAAGATAGATTTAGAGCAAAATAAAAATTGACACAGGCAAGTAATGTGTCATTTTTGCATTATAACTTTTTCTCCTTGATATATCTTATTTTTAGAAAAATACTTATCTATTTCATTTAAAGTTATAAACTTATTCTCGAGCCATTTTGGTTCTATCAATTTTTCTCTATTAGGGTCACTCGTCAATCTATGAACGACTATATTAGGATTTAAAATCTGTATCTGATGACTTAAAATTTGTATGTATTCTTGACGTGTCAGTAACTTAAAAGGTTTTTCTAAATACATCTGTGCTAATTTAGTACCATGCTCGATATATAGCATATGAAACTTAATACCATCTATACCTAAATTATTTAAGTATTTTATAGTCTCTAACATATCTTCTTCACTTTCTGTAGGAATACCATTAATAATATGTACGACGACTTCGATGTTACGTCTCTTTAATTCTTTTACACACTCTGTAAATTCTTCTCTAGTATGTCCCCGATTTAAAAACTTCAAGGTTTCATTTTTCGCAGATTGTAATCCTAACTCTATCGTCAAAAAAGTTCTTTTATTTAAGTCCTCTAAATAGTCATAGACTCGATTACTTATCGCATCACATCTCGTTGCAATATTTAACCCGACGACATCAGGTAAAGCGATTAACTTTTCATATATACTTTTTAATTTGGAAATACTTCCATACGTATTTGTATTGGCTTCTAAAAACACGATGTATTTAGAATTTTTCCATTTCTTATCCATAACTTTTTTTGCCGTATAAAATTGATTTACGACATCACCCTTACCACATACTAATGTCGAACCATTACAAAATATACAACCTCCTATATTTTTAGTTCCATCTTTATTAGGACAAGTAAATCCTGCATCGAGACTGACTTTCACGATTTTACATCCAAACTTCTCTCGATAATAATCATTAAGACTTCTAAAATGCATAATATACATTTCCTTTCTAAATAGCAATTATTAGGATTGTACCATAACCCTTATAAAATATCATTACTTTTTATATATAGTCCTGTTAAAAAAAGTGCTTGATTATCTCATGTTAATATGGTAGAATTATCATTGTTCTGGGGGATTAGCTCAGCTGGCTAGAGCACCTGCCCTGCACGCAGGGGGTCGCGGGTTCGAATCCCACATCCTCCACCA
>CAZIUY010000042.1:0-6016 GCA_964542625.1 uncultured Muribaculaceae bacterium
TACGACTAATTGTGAAAAGACAAAAATAAAGATAGATGTCTTAAAAATAAAGAGAGTATTTGCTAATATTATTTCTAATAGTATAAGATATGTACCAGAGCATGGTATCATCAGTATCGATATAATAAAGATTGATAATGATATAAAGTTTACGATAAGAGATAATGGAGTAGGTATCAGTGATGATATCATAGATAAAGTCTTTAATCCCTTTTTTACGACCGATACATCGAGAAAAATATCAGGTTTAGGTTTATCTATCAGTAAAGAGTTTATAGAACTCCATAAGGGTAAAATTAGAGCATATAATAGTGATGGCTTAGTTATAGAATTTACCATTCCTCTAAATATTTAATAATTCTTAATAAAATAATCATAGATTCTTAATAAATATATACTAGAATACTACTGTTAGTTTGGATGAGTATTCGTGACTAATAAAAGTATATTTATTAAAAGAGTGAGGGAAAATCATCATGAATTATTTTATAAGTTATGTCTTGTTATTTATAGCATTTCTAATAACCATTATAGCCCAAATATTTGTTTGGTATTCATATAAAAAGTATAGTAAAGTACCAAATGATAGGGGAATTACTGGATACACTGCGGCAAGGTATATACTCGATAATAATGACTTAAAAGACGTTTCTATCGGAATAGTAAATGGTTATTTAAGTGACTATTATGATGCTAAGAAAAGAATAGTTAATTTATCTAAGAAAAATTACTATACATCTTCGATTGCGAGCGTTAGTATTGCTATTCACGAGTGTTGTCATGCCCTACAAGATAAAGATAATTATGTATTTATGAGAGTAAGAGCATTACTAATTAAGGTAGTTAACTATTCGACATATGCTGGTTATATAGCTATCATACTTGGAATCTTATTTAGTTATATTAACTTAATTTGGGTAGGTATTATTTGTGAGTGCATCATTTTGTTGTTTCAATTAGTAACCCTACCAGTCGAGATAGATGCTTCTAAAAGAGCCCTAAAAGAGCTCGATTATGCTCACTTTTTATCTAGTAAAGAATTAAAAAAGGGAAGAGTAGTCTTAACTAGTGCAGCCCTAACATATGTCGCTAGTGTGTGTACTAGTCTAATAGAGATACTTAGATTAACTTCGATATTTATAAGAAAAGGTAAGGGAAATAAATTATGAAATTTATAAATAAGTTACAGAAATTTATGTATGGTAGATATGGAACGGATGACTTATATAAGTTTTTATTAGTTCTTTATATAATATTATTCATAATTAGTCTATTCATAAGAAGTAGTATTTTAGATATCATAGAACTACTTATCGTAGTAATTATATTTTATCGGTTCTTTTCTAAGAATATTTATCAAAGAAATAAAGAGAACGAGAAGTATTTAAAAATTAAAGCTAGGGCTACTAGACCATTTAGGAATATAAAAAGAAATTATAAAGATAAAGAACATATTTATAAGAGTTGTCCTAATTGTAAGACTACTTTAAAATTACCTTTACCTCTTAAAAGAGGTATAAAACGTGCTAAATGTCCTAGTTGTGGTAAAAAGGTGACAATACTAGCGTTTAAGCATCAAAAAATAAAAATAATTAGAAATTCTTAAGGAGGATACAAATGTTTAAATTATTTAAAAATTTAGAGAAGAAAGATTGGTTGTGGTCACTTGTTGCCTTTATTTTAATCGCATTTCAAGTATGGCTCGAGTTGCGGATGCCTGATTATATGTCGGAGATTACCCAGTTAGTCGAGACGGAAGGAAGTCTCATGAGAGATATCTTGATCAATGGGGGATATATGCTCCTTTGTGCTTTAGGTTCCCTAGTATGTGCTATTATCACGGGATATATTATCGCCAATGTTTCTGCTAGATTCTCTAAGAATGTTAGAGGAAAATTATTTACTAAAGTACTCGATTTATCTATGGCAGAAGTTAAAGACTTTAAGACTAGTAGTCTAATTACGAGAACGACAAACGATATAACTCAATTACAGATGTTCATATCTATGGGGTTACAGCTTTTAATAAAGGCACCCTTAACAGCTATTTGGGCTATTGCTAAAATATTAAATAAGAGTTGGCAATGGAGTGCACTTACCGCTGGGGCTATAGTGATAATTTTATCTGCGATAAGCATCATACTTGCTATCGTCTTACCGAAGTTTAAAATCGTCCAAACATTGATAGATAAATTAAATAATGTTACGAGAGAGAATTTAAACGGTATAAGAGTTATTAGAGCTTTTAATGCTGAAGAATATCAAGAAGATAGATTCGAAGACATCAGTGATAGTCTTACTAAGACACAACTATTTAATCAAAAGACATTTGCCATCATGGAACCTATCATGTACTTAGTCATGTATGCTCTAACTTTATCTATTTATATTGTCGGAGTCGTCCTCATTAGGGATAGCCTACTAGCCGATAAGATATCGATATTTGGAGATATGGTCGTCTTCTCATCATATTCGATGCAAGTAATCATGTCTTTCTTGATGCTCGCGATGATTTTCATGATGTTACCACGTGCCAATGTTTCTGCTAATCGTATTAATGAAGTCTTGGATAGAGAGATCTCTATAAAGAATGGTACTTTAAAAGACGTTAAGACTAATCTTTTAGGAACTGTCGAATTTAAGAACGTTTCATTTAAGTATCCCGATGCTGAAGAATATATCTTAGAAAATATTTCTTTTAAAGCGAGTAGGGGAGAGACCGTTGCCTTTATTGGTTCGACGGGTTCTGGTAAGTCGACTTTAATCAACTTGATACCTAGATTTTATGATGCGACGAGTGGAGAAGTCTTAATAGATGGCATCAATGTCAAAGATTATGATTTAGAGTATCTTTATGAAAAGTTAGGTTATGTTTCTCAAAGAGCCGTCATGTTTAACGATAGTATCAAAGGGAATATAGAATATGGCGATAATGGTAAAGAAAAGACAAAAGAAATCGTCCTAAAAGCACTAGAGATTGCTCAAGCAAAAGAATTTGTAAATAAGATGGATAACAAAGAAAACTCTATAATTGCCCAAGGAGGAACTAACATATCTGGTGGTCAAAAACAAAGATTATCTATTGCCAGGGCTATTGCTAGAGAACCAGAAATATATATCTTCGATGATTCGTTTTCAGCACTCGACTATAAGACAGATTCTAAACTGAGACATGAATTAAAGAAGTATACTAAAGACGCGACTAGCTTGATCGTTGCTCAAAGGATAGGAACTATCATGAATGCCGATAAGATAGTCGTCTTAGATAAGGGTAAGTGTGTCGGTGTTGGTACTCATCAAGAGCTCTTGAAGACTTGTAGTCTCTATCAACAAATTGCCTTATCACAACTATCAAAGGAGGAGTTAGAAAATGCCTAAACCTGATAAACCAATGGAAAAAGCTAAAGATTTTAAGGGCTCGATAGTAAGACTCTTTAAAGAGTTAAAGTCTTTTAAAGTCTTGATTATTGTCGGCTTAGTTTTAGCGGCACTCGGTTCGATACTTTCTATAATGTCTCCTAGTAAATTATCGGATTTGATCGATGTCATATCCGATGGTCTCGTCATCAATTCAAGTAATTTAGAGACAATTTCCAATGAAGTACAAAGTAGTGTAACTGAAGAGGAATTAATGGAGGTATTACCTGAGGTATTAAATATCCAAATAGACGAAGAAGATATCAATAAGATAATGACTTCTAGTAGTATAACAGAGGAAGAAAAACAAATATTCGAAGAGTACTTAGATTCTATCGATAGTACTAATCAAATGTCTATTTTAAATATAACGACACTTCCAGAAAGTATCCTCGAAAGTTTACTAACAGAATCAGAATATGATGGTCTACTTGTTTCTACTAGTGATAAGTTAGAACTACTAGAGATGATTTCTTCTATAACAGGTGGTTCTACTAACAATATTCATATTCCGGAGTCTCTTGCTAATATTTTCTTTAAAGAGATAACTGTCGATGGTGTAGTGATTACTCCTCTAGAACAGATAGAATTTATCAATATCATGAGTACGATAGATGAAGATGCAACATCTACAGTTGTATACTCTAAACTAGATTTGATGCCAGAATCTATAAGAAAATGTATCGAACCAGTAATCGATGTCGATACTATCAAAAGTTTAGTCATATTCTTATTAGTCTTATATATCTTATCTGCCGTATTCTCTTATATCGAATCACTTTCGATGAAGATAGTATCTAATAATTTTGCTAAAGATTTAAGAAGTAAGATATCTAAAAAAATTAATAGATTACCTTTAAAATATTTCGATAGAAATCAAATAGGAGATATTTTATCGAGAGTGACAAACGATGTCGATACGATAGCCCAAAGTATGAACCAATCATTCTCTAGTTTAGTTAGTTCGATAACTTTACTCATCGGTACAGTGATCATGATGTTCGTGACTAACTGGATTATGGCTTTGACTGCGATTAGTGCTAGTTTAATAGGTTTCATATTTATATTTAAAGTACTCGGTAAGTCACAAAAGTACTTTGCTGAAAGACAACAATATCTAGGTGATATAAACGGACATATCGAAGAAGTCTATTCAGGATTAAATGTCGTCAAAGTATATAACGGTAAAGCTCAAGCTAAAGAAAAGTTCGATGATATTAACGAAAAAGTATATGATGCTAATAGAAAGAGTCAATTCTTGTCTGGACTTATGATGCCTATGATGAGTTTTATTGGTAACTTTGGATATGTTGCTGTTTGTATCGTCGGTGCCGTACTTACTATGAATGGAAATATTACATTCGGTGTCATTATAGCATTTACTACTTATGTCAGGTTATTTACGTCTCCATTATCACAAATAGGACAAGCCTTAACATCACTACAGACGACTGTCGCGGCTAGTGAGAGAGTATTCGAATTTACTGATGAAGAAGAAATGTCTAGTCAAACTGATATCGTAAAGAATTTAGACAAGAACGAAGTTAAGGGCGATATCGAGTTTAAAAATATCGAATTTACTTATGATGGTAATACTACTCCGACGATTAAAAACTTCAGTGCCAAAGCGACGGCTGGCGAAAAGATTGCTATCGTAGGACCTACTGGAGCGGGTAAGACGACGATCGTCAATCTGCTCATGAAATTTTATGAAATAAATAAGGGTGATATTTTAATCGATGGTGTGTCGACTAAAGAGTTATCTCGAGAAAATATTCATAGTTTATTTACTATGGTATTACAAGATACGTGGATTTTCGATGGTACTATCAAAGAAAATATTATCTATAATCGTAAAAATATAAGTGATGATAGGGTAAAAGAAGTATGTGAAGTAGTCGGGTTAGATCACTTTATAAAGACATTACCTAAAGGATATGATTCGGAAATATCAGAAAGTGAAAGCATTTCGGCTGGACAAAGACAACTTCTAACTATCGCTAGAGGAATGATCGAAGATGCACCATTCTTGATATTAGATGAAGCTACTTCTAATGTCGATACGAGAACGGAAGAATTAGTACAGAGTGCTATGGATAAACTAACTATAGGAAGAACTTCGTTTATTATCGCTCATAGATTATCGACGATCAAGAATGCTGATTTAATCTTGGTTATGAATAATGGTAATATTATAGAAATGGGTAATCATGAAGAACTCATGAAGAAAAAAGGTTTCTATAGTGAATTATATAACTCTCAATTTGAATTATAAAGGAGGAAAATGAATGATGAAAAACGTCATTATAACGATTGGAAGAGAATATGGAAGTGGGGGAAAGTATATTGGAGAACAAGTTGCAAAGAAGTTAAATATTCCTTTCTATGATAAAGAGATTATTGCTAGAACATATGATAAATATGGAGTAAATTATAGTAAATTAAATACTTATGATGAAAAGAAGAAAAGTTCTATTTTAAAATCATTAGAACTCTTAGGTACTGGTAATTTTGAAGATGCTTTCGATGATTCGACAATTCAAAGTTTAATAAGCAATACGATAGTAGATATTGCTAGTAGTGGTTCCTGTGTCATTTT
>CAZIUY010000043.1:0-5956 GCA_964542625.1 uncultured Muribaculaceae bacterium
TTACTATCTTCAAAATACAAATTAGAAACTGAGATATTTAATTTTTTATTTAAGCAATTATAATTAGGACATACCATATTTAAGTCATTAAAGACATAAGCAGTCCCTGATTCTACATTACTATTAGGCACAACTACATAATATAGACTATAATCATCTTGTATATAAGTTTTATCTCCTATAGTTAACTCGATATTACTATACGATTCACTTAATCTTAGGTTTAGTTTTTCTAATATATTATTAGATACATAGATGATAGTATCTTCATCTCCATATATAAATTCTTCACTATTATTATATTTTAAACCCGTTATCTTAGATGAACCTAAAGAGGCTCCATTTCTATTATTTTGAATATTGACAGTACTACCGATTAGATTATCTTTAAATTCATCAAAATAATACGAGTATTCATAACCTTCTAAGACAATTTCATCATCACTAGTAGGCATTATCCCAACATCGACTGTATCTAAGGCATCGATACTCTTAATTTTCCCAGTAAAGTAAACATCGTCATTATAAACTATACCCTCTAAGTCGAGCAACAAGTCATTCTTTTCTACTCTTAAAATACCATCCATGGATTCTAATACTTTAATATCATCTTCATTAAAAGCACTTTTATCTGTCTTCTTTAAGATGACCCTCTCAGGACTAGTATCACTAAAAAGATAGTTATACCCCTGGTAAGATTCTTCTTCATTTTGTTTAGCAAGACTAGAGTACTCTGAGAACACTAAGAAAGTTAGGAAGAAATATACTAAAAATAATAATATAAACTTACCCTTAATATTAAAAGCATTTCTAAATCCTAATAATAGTTTATTTGTGTTAGTCATATTTTTATATTCTACTGTCTTTATTTCGACCTCATCATATGGACGAATACTTACATCTTCGATAATCTTACCATCATTCATACTTATTTTTCTCGTTGCGTACTTGCTAACTTGTTCGTAATTATGCGTGACGACGAGGACGAGTTTATCACAAGATATATCTTTTAATAGTTTCATGATCGATGAAGCACTCTTTATATCTAAGTTACCAGTCGGTTCGTCTGCTAAGATAATTGGTGCATCTGATGCAAGTGCCCTAGCGATAGCAACACGTTGCTTTTGACCACCAGATAATTTTGATGCTTTTACCCTCTTATATTTCGTTAGTCCAACAGTTTCTATGATATCTAAAGTTCTCTTTTTAGCATCCCTTTTTTTATATCCATTTAAGAGAAGTACTAATTCGATATTTTGATAGACAGTATAACTGTTAACTAAATTAAAGTTCTGAAATATATTTCCGATATACTTCCTACGATAATTCTCATAGTCGACTTCATTATAATGACTCGTCTCTTCGCCATTAATATACATCTCTCCTTCTTCATAAGAATCTAATCCTGAGATGACATTCAAAAGAGTCGACTTACCTGAGCCACTTTCTCCAGTAATAACGACAAATTCTCCTATGTTCAGTTCTAAATTAATTTTAGAGAACCCCGTCGATATATTATTTTTATTTTGATAAAATTTCGATACATTACTTAATTTGATTATACTCATTACTTAAACCACCATCCTCATATATATCGTTGAAATCTAGCTTTTCATTTTTATTCTTATAACCGAGCACACACTCTAAGTTGACATTCTCCATACTTTTAAAGATATTATAATCTATAAATTCATCCTTTTTTCTTAATTCTTCTATGAGTTTTTTAATCTCCATTCGTTTACCCTCGTGTTCTTTATCTTTCGTAAAATTACAAGCACAATTGATAAACTCGAGATTATTATGTTTGACCCAATTTAATATATCTTTCTCTCTAATATAATACATCGGTCTAATTAGTTCTAATCCACTAAAGTTAGTACTTTTTACTTTCGGAATCATCGTCTTGATTTCCGCCCCATAAAACATCGATAGGAGAGTCGTTTCGATAACATCATCGAAGTGATGACCTAAGGCTATCTTATTACATCCTAGCTCCCTCGCTTTATTATATAAGTATCCTCTTCTCATCCTCGCACACATATAACATGGAGATTCTTTAGCAATTTTATCGACGACGCCGAATATATCTGTATCGAATACTTGAATATCTATACCGAGATTTCTAGCATTTTGTTCTATTAGCTTCATAGTCGTATCATCATATCCAGGATTCATGACGACATATACTAATTCGAACTTTGAGTCACCATGCTTTTCTAGTTCTTCTAATAACTTTGCTAAGAGAAAAGAATCTTTTCCTCCAGAGATACAGACCATTACCTTATCGCCATTTTGTAACAGCTTATAGTCTTTTATTCCCTTTACAAAACGAGCCCAAATGCACTTACGATAAGTTTTAATAATACTTCTTTCAATTTCTTGTAAATCACTCATAAGTCCTCCTCACGAACGTTTATAGGTTATCATATTAAAAATAAATATGCAACCTCCGAGGTGTACTTTTGTCACTTATGGGATTATCTAGTGTTTTTTAAAGTATTTATCGATTTTTAAATTTTAGTACGAATTTTTATCTAAAAATTAAATTTTACTTGATATTTCTACTAAAAAATTTTTTTCGTCTTTCAATTTTTACTTTTTAGTACCAAAAAAAATACACCTAATAGATGTATAAGTTATCAATATTAGTAAGAATCTCTACTCAGTTTACTGATCATATCATCAAATACGACTTCTAACTCGCTTATCTGTAAATCTGTTAAGGCATCACTATTACTTTGATTTTCATTTAATTCTATTCCACTAAATACTCTCATGATTGTACCCTCTTTGACGGCGACGATGAGAGGCTCATTCAATACTTTCTCACCCGTATCATATTTCATACCACTATCATCTTCGATAGTATAATCATCTAAATACTCTTCTAACAAGTCTAAAAGACGATAATAATCCTCATCAGCTTGAGTTTTCTTTACAATCTCGTCATCTTCGATAATATATTCGCTTTTCTTTGCTGTCATATCGACATACAATAAAGATTCTAAATGGGAATTATCTACTGATTCTAATAATGTCTCGATTAATCCCCGACAAGAGGGATTATCTGGTGCACCATAATATATAAGTCCCGTTCCCTCATTTATTATATCGATAGATTCACTTATACTAATGTATTTTACTTTGTTCTTTGATGAAATCTTTAATTTCTGAAACTTATAACCATCACTAGACTTTTTACCATTATAATAGGTATATTCTTGTTTGAATCTCTTAGCATCAGTCGACTTAGTATTTACTAATAATAAAATTATCACTAATAGAATTAAAAAGACTAATAATACTCCACCAACTTTAATATACTTTTTCTTTAACTTGAGCAACCTCTACACCTCCATGAGTTCTGTAGCCTTTTCTTCTATCTTTTCATCTACTTTTTTATTATATTTAGTTATTAACTCCTGAATATCATTTAAGACTTTCTTTTCTTCATCTTCAGGAAGAGAAGAAGACTTGATACTATTATTAGCATCCTGCCTAATATTTCTTAAGTTAATTTTAGCTTCTTCTCCTATCGTTTTAGCCTGTTTGACATAATCTTTTCTTCTTTCCTCAGTTAACTCTGGTAAAGTGAGTATGATCATTTCTCCATTATTAGTCGGATTGATTCCTAGATTGGCTTCTTGAATAGATTTTTCGATATTCTTTAATGAGCCTTTATCGAATGGTTTAATAAATAATTGCCTTGCTTCGGGAACAGTAATATTAGCCATACTATTTAATGGTGCTAGAGAACCATAATATTCGACCATGATTCCACTAACTAATGCTGGATTTGCTCTTCCTGCCCTAATACTAGTTAGTCTATGTTCTAAATTTTCGATAACGCCCTCCATTTTAAGTTCTACTTCATCTATTTCCATATATATTCTCCTTTTCTTATAACAGTATTATAATAGAAAAACTTACCCTTTACAAGATATTTTTCCATAAGAAAACGCCCTAAGGCGTTACAAACACTCTACACACGTATCATTTAGACATCTAATACAACATATACAATCTAAATTAAATGTACAAAAACTATTGGTAGCAACATATGGATATAGTCCTGTATCTTCAGTATTAGGAGCAAGTACTCTAAATGTAGCAGAATTACCTTCTACTTTTTCGATTCTAAATATATTGGAGCATTCTCCTTCTACAGTACAAGTAGTGATGTCTTTACTAATTGGCATAGAGATGGGTTGTGTTCCTTGAGGACAACAAGAATAGAGCATAATTGGTCGTGTATTACATACACAGCAACTAGTTCCACAACCTAAAACAGGTCTATCACACGAATCTAAACATTTTTCTGGACATACAGCATTCTGTTGTAAAACTAATATGACTTGCAATATTTCTGCTATTCCACTAAGTTCATTATTAGACATAATATTCACCCTTTCATATCTTCATTAATAATTTATGATTTTAATTTTATTTTGTGCTATAGAATAATAGAGTTTAATATCGAGTTATGTATTCACTTAGTTATCGATATATAAAAAAAAGTATATTTTTTCATCTTTCTATAGTATAATGTTCTTGGTGATAAAGAATGTGGCAATATATTATAATTCTAGTAATTTTACTTATAGTAGCACTAGTTGCTATCAAGGTGACGAGTAAAAACTTCGATGAAGATATGAATAAGCTACTAAAGTATTTAGGTGGTAAAGATAATATTATCGATTGTGAAGTATCTATGTCTAGATTTAAAGTAACTCTTAAAGATGTTTCTCTAGCCAATAAGGAAGGTATCCAAAAATTAGGTGCTAAGGGTATCGTCGAAATCGATAATCAGTTAAAAATCGTCTTCGATAAAAATGCTAGAGCATTAAAAAGATACATCAAAGATATGAAATGATGTATCTTTTTATTGGTAATTTTAACAAAATTAACTAAAAATATACGATTAGGGGTATACATTTTAAATGTATATGTTATAATACCATTAGATGAAAGAAAGAAATTACTTCTTTTATCTATTGTAATGTTAATACCTCTTGTAGATTCGTCGACCATTAAGAATTTTTGTCTAGTGGTATTTCTTTAACATTACAAACATATCATAGAGAAGCAATAGTTTCTCTATTTTTATATGAAAAAGAAGTGCTTTAAGGACACTTCCAATTATTTTATTATTCCTAAGATTAACAAATTATACGTCGTATATACAGTCATGATGCCTGCAATAGATATCAATATGATAATGACCATATTAATAGCAATACTACCTGTTTTATTACTTATACTAGTCGTATTATAAGAAACGAGTGTCGGACCCTTTAAGGGAGCTCGTTCTTTTTTAGTATTAGAATCATTCATATCTTCTAAGTTAAAATCACAAGTTTTGACAATTTCACCATTTTCTTTTATAGATGTATCTAAGAAGAATTTTTTATCACTAGTAATCGTCGTTTCGCAACAGTCTCCCGCATCAGCATCATAGCTCCTCACTATATAGCCATCGTTAGTCTCTTCGAACGCGAGTAAGATATATTTTATATTACCACCAATAAAACTAAGTCCATAATCTTTACCATTAGTATATCTCTTAGAATCCCACTCACCTATATATAATGCATTATTTTTGATAATTTGTCTTAATGTTTCCATATTCTCACTTTCAGTTAAAATAGTAACATTAGAAAATTCCTCCTGTTTATCGCCACTCCATAAAGCATTAGCATATTTAGAAGAAAAATAAATTCTATTATATAAAGTAGGCATACTTTTTAATAATTCTTTAGCTCCTAAAAATATCTGTGTATCGAAGTTTAAATAGTATGTCTTATTTTTCTCACCCATCTTTTCTCCTCTATTCTATATGAATTATATCAAACCTAACTCTTTTTAACAAGACTTATTTAGCTAAATATATTCTATAGGTACCATGTAATTATCATCATCATAAGCGATTATATTTTTAGTCATACAAAGTACTATA
>CAZIUY010000044.1:0-5950 GCA_964542625.1 uncultured Muribaculaceae bacterium
GTGCTCCTTCAGGGGGTTTTGGTTCCTATACTGTAATTATTCATACAAGTATAGGTCGCATGACACATTTAGGTTGTCATGCTACATAAATCATACTGTAAAATTAAAACTTTGTCAATCATTTTACTTTTAGTGAGTGTAAAAGAACCGTAGATATATCTAATATTCACAGTTATTTGGAGTTCTCGGATATGGAATTACATCCCTTATATTCTCGATACCAGTTAAATACATGACTAATCGTTCAAAACCCATACCAAAGCCAGAATGTGTACAAGTACCATATTTACGTAAATTGATATACCATTCTATATCCTGATAATTCATACCGAGCTCATGTATACGATTCATTAATTTATCATAATCTTCTTCTCTCTCGCTACCACCAATTAATTCACCCGCTAAAGGTACTTCCAAATCTACTGCACGTACTGTCTTACCATCATCGTTTTGTTTCATATAGAATGCTTTAATGTCCTTAGGCCAATCTGTAATAAATACTGGACCACCAAAATACTCTGTAATGTATTTTTCGTGTTCTTTAGCAATATCTCCTCCATATTCCGGTTTAAATTGCCAATCGACTTTAGATTCCTTTAAAATTTTAATACATTCTTCATGAGTTATTCTCGTAAATTTACTAGTAAGAAGATTCTCTAATTTTTTAATTAATCCTTTCTCGACGAAATTATCTAAAAATGACATCTCATCTTTACCTTGCTCTAAGACGTACTTTATGACATACTTTAACATATCTTCTTCGATATCCATAAGTCCATCGAGGTCACAAAATGCTATCTCTGGTTCGATCATCCAAAACTCTGCTAGGTGTGATGTCGTATTAGAGTTCTCTGCACGGAAAGTTGGTCCAAATGTATAAACTTTCTTAAATGCCATCGCAAATGTTTCCGCTTCTAATTGTCCTGAAACTGATAAACCTACTCTTTTACCGAAGAAATCATCCTTATAATCTATTTTTTTATCTAAATCGAGTGTCGTTACTTGAAACATTTCGCCAGCTCCCTCACAGTCACTAGCAGTAATGATAGGAGTATTTACATAAACATATCCATTCGACTGAAAATAAGAATGTATTGCTCCTGCGGCTAAACTTCTAATTCTAAATACAGCATTAAATAAGTTAGTACGTGGACGTAAATATGCTTCACTTCTTAAAAACTCTCTCGTATGATGTTTTGGCTGTATAGGATAATCTTCACTACAGTCACCTTCTAAGACGACATCTAAAATTAACACTTCAAAGTCTTGTTTACCATTAGATTCTTGTACTATACCTCTTACTATCAAAGATGCACCTACTCTCAAATGAGATATATCTTCGAAATTCTTCATATCCTTAGTATATACTAATTGAATACTCTTAAAACAAGTACCATCACTAAAGTCGATAAAACCGACATTAGAACTAGTTCGATTATTCTTAACCCAACCAGAGATTCTTATTTCTTTTCCAATATATTTTTTAAAATCATCAAATAATTCTTTTATTTCCATAATAAACTTGTTCATCCTTTCTTAGTGTTACAACTATTACCACACACTTAAACTTTTTACATACTTTATGACGATATTGTCTCCCATTTCTTTCTTTACAGACCTTATTATGCTACTTTGTCTATATTTTATCAAGTCTGATTTTTTATTCATCTTCAAAATATATTCTAAAGACTTTAAAATAGTATCTTTAGGATTAGTACTTCTTAAAATTAATTTAGTAGCGTTATAAAGTTCAGGGTCTACTTTCTTATTAAGTCGTTCGTAATACCAATTTGGTCTTTTAACAAAATAATAATCGATTCCATCTAATTTACCAAATATTTTAAGAGTATCATTGTATCCTCTTTCTATATTTTCTAAAGTAGAAGTCTTATCGAAGAAGACAATACTACCGAGAGTTGTCTTCGGTTTAATTTCTATAATCTTAGCTTTAGTCTTAAATCTAGGCTTTCTAAAACCGACTCCCTTTATATTTATGACATATATCGTATCACAACCAATTTTTTCTAACATATCAGATGGCGATAAATTATAGAATCCACCATCTAAATAATAACCATTATCTATTAATTTTTCTTTTCTAAATACTGGTAAGTATGAGCTAGCGACTATATAATCATGTAATTGTCCCTCAGGTATATCATCGATAAATAATTCTAGTGGTTCTAAGTTTTCTACTTTTAGTGTGGTGAGTCCAAAAACAATATTACTATTACGTACTTTTTCTTCATCGATAGAATTTCGTACTAGTGCTCGATAATTACTTATATCTAAACCTTTATTTTTTAATATTTTATAAAATTCAGTAAATGTAATTTTCAATTTAGCGAGTGTAACACCTTCAGATAGAATCTCTCTAGCTCTTCCGTCATCTATTCCTAGTAGTTCACTCATCGTCGCATCTTTCCACATTTTAAGCATTTTCCCCTCTTCGTGCGACGCTATTAAGGCTCCATTAAAAGAACCTATACTAGTCCCGGCGACAGCATCAATTTTAATACCACATTTTTTAAGTGCCATATATGCACCAGCTTGATACGAACCCTTTGCTCCACCGCCTTCTAATGCTAATCCAATCATGTCCCCACCACCTATCAATAATTATATTCTAAATATAAGGAAAAATAAAGATATAAGATTGCTCGATTATTTTAAAATTTATAATTTTTAAGTAACCCTCGATAGGTCAAGACTACCCTCTTATTGAGCTTAAAATCTATGGGTTTCACTAAATCGGGAAGATTTAAATTGACATTGGCTTCATCGAAGACGTGTTTGACAAATTCAGCACAGTAAAAAGAATATTTACTTCGATATTTTATTTGTAAGGCTATCGCACATAATCCAATAAAATTAAATTTATAAAATTTCGATAAATCTCTTATCTTGTATATTTCATTTTTAATGAGTATATATTGTTCGTTCGTTACTTCTAGAGAATAAATTTCGACGAATGTCCTTTGAAAACGATAAAATGTTCCAAAGTTAATACCTTCATGAATGAATCCCCCTATAAAGGGGTTATAAGCGTTAAGTCTACCAAAACTATACATATGTGAAAGATTTTGATCTAAAGCAATCGATACGTGAGAAAACTCATCCTTAGTATAAAGATGAATTAAAGTACTTAAAAGTGTACCTGTATGTGATAATATTATATAAACTTTTTTAGACATCTTTTAATCTCCTATCATTTCATCCTTTAAAAGAAAAACTGTCATATATGGCAGTCTTAATCATTTGGATGGAAGATTATCTTAACCGCAGAACTTTTACCATTAGTAAGTGTTTCAAAAGACTTATTAGCATCTTCTAAAGGTACAGTAGCATCGATATATTTTTTAACATTAATCTTTTTATTGGCGATAAGATCTATTACTGTTGCAAATTCATGTTCAGTATAGGCTATAGCACCATACATTTTTACTTCTTTTGTTACTGTCGATACTATAGGAACAGAAATTGGACCAGTAGATACCCCAACGAGTACGAGCTTGCCACCATGTTTAGTTAATAAGATTGCTTCGCTCGTTGCTGCCGAATTACCACAACACTCTATGACGACGTCGAATCCACCATTAGTTTTCTCTTGTAAGAGGGGAATAGTCTTCGTATCGAGAGCATCGAAATACTCATTCGCTTTACCTATAGTCGTCGCTTTTTTACCTCTTGCCATATTCGTTTCTAAGACAGCAATATAACTTGCCCCCTCTAAAGATGCAAATTCGACTGCCATTAATCCAATTATTCCCCCACCGACGACGAGTACTTTATCACCAACTTTGATGTCGGCAAGATTTGTCGCGTGCAAAGAAACAGCGGATGGTTCGACCATGGCACCTTCATCGAAAGTCATATTATCAGGTAGTATTCTTACCATGTCACTCCTAATATTAGTATACTCTGAATATCCTCCTTTAAATGTACTTGATAATCCAAGAGCATTTTCCCAAGTATGTGGACAATACTGGACATTACCCGTTTTACACGCTTCACACTTTCCACATGGTGATATAGGTAAGGCAGTTACTCTATCTCCTATATGTAAATCTTTACGATTACCAGCATCGATGATGGTACCAGCGACTTCATGACCCATGACGAGACCACGAGGTTCACCAGCATCATAATAGTGAATGTCCGAACCACATATTCCACAAGATTCTACTTTAATGACGACTGACCCATCTATACTTTTAGGTTCAGGTATTTCGTCGATGACGAGATTTCTTTTACTTTCTATTTTTACACATTTCATATCGATTCTCCTATTCTTCACTTATTATAGCACAAAATGTCTTTAACATGATACAAATATTGAATCAGACGTTAAGTAAATGTATAAGATTAACCAAAGAAAACGTAGAAGCATATATTATAAATATAGAGGTGGATGATGAAAAATAAATTATCTCTTATCAATATTAGAAAAATATTCGATACTCCTAGTGGTGAATTAGTCGCCCTCGACGATATAAGTATCGATGTATATGAGACAGAAATACTTGCAATAGTAGGTTCTAGTGGATGTGGTAAATCTACTCTTTTAAATATCATATCTTCTTTAGATATAGCGACTAGTGGAAAATGTATCTTTGCATCAGATAATCCTAAAATATCATATATGTTTCAAAACGATGCCCTTCTTCCATGGAGAACAGTATTAGATAACGCAACTATCGGTCTAGAGCTTGCAGGTACACTCGATATAGAAAGTAAATTGAATGTCGAAAAAATGCTAGATGATTATGGATTAGGTGATTTCTTAAATGCATATCCCCGTAGTCTGTCTGGTGGTATGAAACAAAGAGTTGCATTAGCACGTAGTCTAGCAGTAAACCCAGATTTAATACTCTTAGATGAGCCTTTTAGTGCCTTAGATTATTATACGAGAATAAAAATAGGAGAATATGTCCACGATGTGATCAAGAAAAGTAATATTACTGCAATAATGATAACTCACGATATTCAAGAAGCATTGAGCTTAGGAGATAGAGTCGTCGTCCTTACCCATCGACCAAGTCGAGTTAAAAACATATACGATATTCCTTTTAAAAATGAAAAAAGCATCATTAGCAAGAGGGATTTAGAAGAATTTAATCATTTATATAAGAGTATTTGGAGTGATTTAGATGAAAAAATATAAGACACTGATTATTCAAATATCGATAGTTTCTTTATTATTACTACTTTGGGAACTAGGTACGAGATTTGCTTTGATAAATAAATTTATATTTTCTTCTCCTAGTGCTATTTTAGAAACATTATATAATTTAATTATTAGTGGTGAAATTTTTATACATATATGGATTACTCTACTAGAAATCATAGTTGCCTTTTTATTAGGAGCCATTATCGGTTTTTGTGTAAGTATCATATTATACTTACATCCACTTTTAGCTAAAGTACTAGACCCCTTTCTTACGATTCTAAATTCATTACCTAAAGTCGCATTAGGACCAATCATCATAATATGGTTTGGTGCTAATATAAAATCGATCATAACGATGGCTCTTTTAATAAATGTCATCATATCGATAATTACGATGTATAATGGTTTTATTCATACAGATGAATTAAAGATAAAGATGTTTAAGAGTTTTAAAGCAACTAAAATGCAGATTTTATGGAAACTTGTGATACCAGAGTCAATTCCTACTATAATTAGTGCCTTAAAGATAAATATTTCTTTGACATTAATTGGCGTCATAATGGGAGAATTTTTAGTTAGTAAGAAAGGTATTGGTTATTTGATATTATATGGAACACAAGTATTCAACTTAAATTTAGTATTTACTGGTATATTAATATTGATTATTTTATCTTATTTAATTTATAAAATAGTGGGATTTATTAATAAAAAGTTAGAGATATAGATAATCACGTGTTGAGGTGATTACCAAGAATCTTTAAAAAAAGTACTGATTACTAC
>CAZIUY010000045.1:0-5876 GCA_964542625.1 uncultured Muribaculaceae bacterium
CTATTATCGAACATACTTGTATCTAACTTTAAATCTTTAATACTACTATCGACGATAAAACCGATTCCTAATGGATACTCATTCATATATACTCTATCTTTAACTTCTTCAAAATAGTCCATTTCATTTCCATATAAATATTTGACATTTAAAATACTAAGTAATACAGGATCGAATTCATTTAACTCTATATGACACTGATCTCGCACTAATACTCCTAAACTATCGAAGAAATCGACGACGTTCATATTACGAACTGAATTAAAATAATTGATACCATTATACCCAAAATATAAACCATCATTCGATGTATAATCACTTACGAATTCCATTCTATAAAAGTATTCATTTTCTTCATTTAATTCTTCTAATAGATTAGGAATATCAGTCTTTAAATATTGATAATTACTATATGACATATAACGATAATTATTCTTTAAACTATTAAAAGTATTCAAAGATAATTCGACTACCGTAAATGTCAAGACCATCGGCATGAATCCTTTCTTATCTAAAAGGAACATTTCTTCTACTATGAGTAATATACTTAATCCGAGATATATATAAGTAAATGCTTGCATATTAGTTTGTCCTCTCCACTTGATGATTGCTCCTACGAGGACTCCTACTATTAATACTAGAAGAATAATTAGTCTATACTTAAGATTAAATTCCGTCTTATCTAACTTAGTTATTACGTCAACCGCGACTGTCAAGAGAAAGAAACTAAAAGTAAATGAGAAACGGCTTTGCCACCAAATTGGTCTTTGAAAGAACTGCCAAGCATAATTTAAAATATTTAATGCAAATGATAAATAGAAGAATATGATGACGGCAAGTGTTGCAATCTTCTCACGCTTAGAAATATCTTTATTAAAGAAGTAATAGATACTTAAGATTAATACTAAGATAGTAGAATATATTAATGCTGGACCATTTATCTGATCTTGTTGATGATAAGCCCCTGGCGTTAGTGTATATAAGAAAGTTAAGACATTACTATTGGCTCCAAAATAATTAGTAGTTTCAAATAACTCTGCTTTACCAGTAAATAAAGCAAACATACTAGGTATGATGATAACTGCCCCTATTAATCCTGCCAGGATAGAACTTACAATAAAAGTCTTAGTTACATTCTTTCTTTCTTTAATATCTACTTTAGTAAATAATTTATATAAGAACCAAATAAGAGAGAAGATACAAATCATAAAACCTATATAATAATTTATTATGATAGTAAAACCTAAAGAGAAGATATAAAAAGAAGGACTATCACTAGATAATAGTTTATCTAAACCATGTATGACGAGTGGTAACATGATAATAGAGTCTATCCAAATATAATTATAATAATATGTACTAGTAAAGCCCATTAATGCATATATTGTACTAAAAAGTATTGTATACTGTGGTTTTAATTCCTTTTTATCTAGATAAAAACACATCGATATTCCTAATAAACCAAAACGTATGAGAGTCATGATACTTATCCACATATGATAATTTTTAGGACTGGCAAATAGTCCTAAGAGATTGAGAGGACTCATCCCATAATAAGTTATCGAAGAAAAGAAATTAAAACCTAATCCTGCACCCCAAGAATAAAATAAACATCCCTTTTTAATTAATCTAGCATATTCTAGTATCATACCAGGGTACTGTGTAAAAGAATCATAAGAATTTAATAATTCATCTCCAAAGGGTAAGAAACCATTTAGACTAGCACATATTAAAAAAATTAAAACTGGTATTAAACCTGATAATATATAAATTAAACATTTTTTCTTTCTCATATAGACACTCCTACATAAAATAATACAGAAAAAATTGTATTATGTCAAAAAAAATGTTATTATTAATTAGGAGTTGTTACTAGATGAGAATAAGAAAAAAAACTAAACATCTTCTTCTAACTTTTATTGCTCTTGGAGTAATTATCTTGAGTATTGGTGTAGTATATGTATTTTTGGAGTCTCCTAAAATAGAAGATACCCATGGATACGTCCCCCAAAAGGAGGTAGAAGAACCTATTAAAAAGGTACAGATAATCGACCTCGATAGTGACTCTCGACCTTACGCTGTAATGATCAACAATAATAAATCTGTTTGGAAATATCAATCGGGATTAAATGATGCTTATATTATTTATGAGATGCTCGTCGAAGGTGGAATAACGAGAGAGATGGCTTTATTTAAAGATGTAAGTAATATCAAGATACAGAGCATTCGTTCTAGTAGACATTATTTTTTAGATTATGTCTTAGAAAACGATGCTATATACGTCCATTGGGGACAGAGCGAACGAGCACTAGAGGATATTAAATCTCTTAAGATCGATAACATAAATGGTCTATATTATGAAAATACTTATTTCTTTAGAGATAATACTATTCCTAGTAATGTCGGTAAAGAACACAAAGGATATACGACGATGGATTATCTCTTGAGTGCTACTTCTAAACTGGGATATACGACTACTACTACAAGTGATTCTCTACTTTCTTATAGTGCCGATAGTGTCGATGTATCGATATATAGTGGAGTCGTGGATGCCTCGTATATAGAAGTACCTTACTCGAGTGGATACAAGGCTAAATTTTATTACGATGAAGAAACAAAGCTCTATAAGAGAAGTCAAAATAACACTGAATTAATCGATTATACGACTAACGAACGCTTGACTATTAAAAACATAATAGTTTATAGTGTTGGTTATACCGAGATCGATTCCTATGGAAGATTAGATATGGATAACATCGGTTCGGGGTCAGGATACTTTATCTCTGAAGGGAAGGCAGTACCTATAACCTGGGAGAAATCTAAACGAAATAGTAAGACGATTTATAAATATGAAGATGGTACTATCTTGACTGTCAATGATGGTTCTACATATATCGGTATAGAGCCAACTGGTAGAAGTCCATTAATAGAAGATACTATACCATCATAAAAAGAAAGAAAAGAGGGAATAAAATGGGGACTTTAATAAACTTTTTATTAGATAATTTTATCTATGTGGTATTTGTTTGTATTCTACTGGTATTAGCATTGATTGGCTATATCGTAGATACTACTAAAGACAAGAAAGTAAAAGAGAAAATAGAAAAAGATTTAGAAGAAAATCAAAATGAAATACCGTTAGTCGATGCCAATGTCACGTTAGGTGAAACTGTAAACAAAATGGCAAATGCAAATATACCTAATGTAAATGACGATGAATTACCGACGCCGTTAAATATGGGTAGTGTACCACCAAAAACTTAAAAACGAATATTTTAAGTTATGAAATAAATAGAAAAAGACGTGACAATTTGTTATAATTAACATATTCTTGAAGGAGGAAAATATGACTTTATCGACGGTTTGGAGTACCATTACGAAGATTTTAGATATATGTATTCTTTGGTATATGGTATACTTCTTGTTAAAAAATTTAAAGAATAATATTAAGATGGTCTTAATATTTAAAGGTGTATTAATTATTATCATTTTAAAGATAATAAGTAATTTACTTAATTTGGTGACTGTTGGTCTCATATTAGAGTACGTCATCATGTGGGGACCACTTGCGATTATTATCATATTCCAGCCAGAAATTAGAACTGTCTTAGAACAACTTGGCCGGAGCCAATTATTAGGACGACATAAAGTTTTGACTAGTGACGAACGTGAAAAAATAGTGATGGAGATAATGGAAGCAGTAGAGTACTTAAAGAAGAATCGCTTTGGTGCTTTAATTGCAATCGAAAGGGATGTATCCTTACAAGAGTATATTACCCCTGCGACGAAGATTTATGCAGATATCTCTGCAGAGATTCTAGAAAGCTTGTTCTATCCTAATAGTGCTCTGCACGATGGTGGAGTTATCATCGAAGGTACTAAGGTTACTTGTGCTGGATGTGTCTTTAGAACTAGTATGGATAATAAATTAAATAAATCTTTAGGAACACGACATAGAGCAGGATTAGGTTTATCTGAAGAATCCGATGCTATCGTACTCATAGTAAGTGAAGAGACTGGTAGAATTAGTATTGCTCTAAATGGTAAAATGAACTATAATCTTACATATGATGAATTTAAGAAGATGCTCTATAATGAGCTTTCTCCTAAGACAGAAATATTCTATGCCGCAGATGAAAGAGGTGAAGATGATGAGTAAAAAGACCTCTAAAAAGAGTAAAAATCCATTCAAGGCTTTCTTTGGTGGTATATATAAAGTATTAGATAAAATAATAATCACACCGATCAGTAGATTAGTCTATCATACTGAGAAGTTTTTAAAAAAGAATACGGGATTCTTAGATGGCATTTTGAATAAGCCACATTCTCTACTTATTCTTTCTCTCTTGATTGCTGTCTTTGCTTTTCTATTAATCGATTCGAAAGCAGTAAATTTAGTCGAGACAGAAAGTGAAATACTATCCGCTGAACCTGTCACGGCTATCTATAACGAAGAAAAATATGTCGTCGAAGGTATACCAGAGACAGTCGATATCATCTTGATAGGTCGAAAGAGTGACTTATATTTAGCCAAACAATTGAGTGAACATAAAGTCGTATTAGATTTAAGTGATTATAAGACTGGTGAGTATACTATAAAATTAAAGTATAATCATTCGATGGAGTCTGTTACTTATAAACTAGATCCATCTTCTGTTACAGTCAAGATTAGTGAAAAAGTATCGAGTGTCAAGACGTTAACTTATGACTTGTTAAATCAAGATAAACTAGATAGTAAACTGAATATCAGTGAAGTAAATCTTACAAAGAGTGAAGTGTATGTTAAAGGTTCTAGTGAAACACTCGAAAAAGTTGCAACAGTTAAAGCATTAATCGATGTATCGAATCTCGAATTGACAGAAGCCGGTACGACGGATATCGATTCTATTCCGATGGTCGCATATGATGTAAATGGTAAGATAGTCGAGAATGTCGAGATAGTACCAGCGACGACGAGTGCGACTCTTAAAGTCGATTCATATTCGGTAGATCTTCCTGTTAAAGTCGTACCAAATGGTTCGTTTGCAACAGGTTATGCTATCGAGTCGGCAACTTCTAGTGTAACGACCGTCAAAGTATATGGTGATAAGTCAGTCATAACTAGCTTAGGTTATATTACTGCTCTAATAGATGTCGATGGTTTGAGTTCTGATAAGACTTTCAATGTTACACTCGAAAAACCTAGTGGTGTTCGTTACATGAGTGAAACAACGACGAGTGTCGACGTCGTCGTCGGTCAAGAGTCGACTAGTGAAATAGAAGGTATCTCTGTCGAAGCAAGAAATCTTAGCTCGGCATATACTGCTAATATCGTCAACCAAGAAAATAGAACTATTTCAGTTATTCTAAAGGGAGTAAGTTCTAGACTCGAAGAAATCGACCCTAAGTCGATTACAGCCTATGTCGATTTATCCGATTATGGGCCAGGTACATACGATGTACCGATCGAAGTCGAGGGTCAGGATTTAACCGTAACTTATACAGCCAGTATCAAGACTATTTCTATCAAGATAGTTAATGCTAATTAAAAATGAGATTATCAAAAAGTGATAGTCTCTTTTTTTATAATCCCAAGTATTTAGACTTGTATTCGCTAATTAACTTCATTATTTTATAGTAGTTTTCTTCACTAAAGTGATGCTTATATCGAGATAAATCGATATTAGGATTTGCATATAGTGCTTCATAATTCTTCTTTAAAAATCTATATATAAAGTCTACTTCTTCATCACTTAAATAGATTCCTTTTTTAATAGCAAAGTTTTTAACATCATCTTTCTTCATCGTATTAATATAATTCTTAACTAATTGAAACATATTATCACCTAACCCCTATTTATTATATGATAAAACTCATGAAAGTACTCATAATAATA
>CAZIUY010000046.1:0-5768 GCA_964542625.1 uncultured Muribaculaceae bacterium
GAGTATTGTAAGTGGTATACCTAGGTATTCGAATATGCTTTTAAAGTCATCAAAGTATTTACTTCTATCTAGGATAATAACAGCGTCACTATATTTAAATAATCGCATTTCATTAGTTTCTTTATCGAATACTTGAAATTTAGAATTAATCTTGTTCTCTATATCTTTAGCGATAGCAAAAATCTCTATTTCTATATTAGTAAACTCTTTATTATCAAAAGGTATATATTCTAAAATTTTGAGATTATAATCGTAATTATCGACTGTTAACTCATCATATACACTATTTCCATAGATCATTTCATGAGATTCTGTGTATTTTGCCCCACCTATATTGTCGTCCATCAGTAAGTCGAATATTTTATTGATATTATTTAAAACTTCACTTCGTGAACGAAAGTTTTTAATTAAGTCAATCTTATGACCATTTAGGCCTCGTGAATATGAATCATATTTGTCTTTAAAGATAGTCGGATTAGAACCTCTAAAACGATATATAGATTGTTTAATATCTCCGACCATGTAAACGTTTTTATCGGCGATTAGAGATATAAATTCTTCTTGTATATCATTTGTATCTTGATATTCATCTATCATTATTTCTTTAAATTTATCTTTTAATTCTAGGCGTGCTACTCGATTAGTCTTTAATATTTTAATCGCAAGTAATTCGATATCTGTAAATGTATAAAGATTATTATTACTTTTATATTCATCTAGCCTTCGATAGTATTCTTCTAGTATCCTAACTATAGCAAGGGTTACACTTTTAGTTTGCAGGATATTATCTTTAATGTCTTCTGGTGCACTAAAGATAGATAATTCCATTAGCTCATTTAGCGAGTTCTTTACTTTATCTTTCCATATTTTAGCGTCCTCGCTAGAACCTCTCTTTAGGGCTGGTAATTTGACTGATTTATATCTAGAGAGATTAGTTAGATTATCGAGCTCGATAATGGGATATAATACTTCATCTATTTTTTTATTATATTCACTATCGAAATGGTAATGGGCATTTTGTAGTTCTAAAGATAGTGTATGTCTTTTATCACTTATTAATTTTTGAAAATCTAGTACGAGTTTATCTAAGTTTTCGTCCTGGTAAAAGTCACTTTTTAAAAATTCTAAATATTGGTCACGGTCGATAAAGTCATTTATTTTATTAGATAATTCTAAGATAGATTCTTTGATGGTAGTATCATTCTTTAGAGAGTATTTGGTAATTAGTTCTCTAAATAGGGAATCATCTTCTCGATAAAATGTATCGAATACTTCATCCATTATTTTAGATTTAATGATAGTAACGACAGTTTCTTCAGCAACTTTAATATCCGTGGGTAAGTTTAATAAGTAATGATATTTTTTTACAACAGATAGTGAAAACGAGTCGAATGTCGTTATATAAGCAGATTCTAATCTATCTAGTTCTTCACGAAATTCTTCACGTGACATGATTTTTTTTCTAATTCTATCTTTCATTTCATTCGCCGCGGCTCTAGTAAATGTCAAGATTAGTTGTTCGTCGATATGAATCCCTTGTTCTAACTTGTGAATGACTCTTTCTGAGAGTACTGCTGTCTTCCCTGAGCCTGCCCCAGCACTGACGATTATGTTAGAACCATCTTCCATGATAGCATTTAATTGTTCTTTAGTCCATTTAGTCAAGAATTATTCACCTCCAAACATTCTTCTTTAGTATTTATCTTAACGATGTCTTCTTGTTTCATATAACAAATACTTTTATATTTACAATATTTACAACCGACATTTTTTCCATCTATCTCTTTGGGATTAATATCGAATTTGGCATCTTTAATATCTTTCGATGCAGCAAGTATTTTTTCATGTACTAAGTCTTGTAAGTCTTTTATTTCTGAATTTGATAAAACTTTAGCATAAGCATAGAACCCATTAGGTCCTTTCTTTAAAGACTTTATAATCTTACTATTCTCGTATGATGAATCGACATACTTGATAATAGATTCATCACTATTGGTGTATCCTTGTAGTTTTAAAGCTTCTCTTTTACTTTCTAAGGAACGTTTATTAGAAAGAATCTCTTGTAAGTAAAATCCTCCTAAAGTAGCATCCTTCAAGGGCTCATACTTACTTATTAGATAAGCATAGATAGGTAGTTGCATATTTAAACCATATAAAACATTACTTAATTTTAATTCTGGTGTTCCTGTTTTATAATCGATGATGATAGCTATATCTCTACCATCTATGTTACCATATAATATTTTATCGACGAATCCCTTAAAGAAAGTATTACCATCATCACCAATAGGTATTGTTATTTTTTGTTCGTATAATGCACCTTTAAGGGAAGTATATGACATAGATTCATCGATATAATCGATAATCATCTTTAGTTCTTCTTTTAGAATTTTTAAAAAGAAGTTTTCTTTAAATCCAAAGGTAATACTCACTGTCTTTAGAGCATTATCCCATTCTTGATCGAAGTCAAAGTTATCTAAGAACGCTACAGACAATACCTTATGGAATATATTACCGACAGTTATTTCGAAAGTATCTATATTCGTATTTAGATTTAATATATTATCTAAGTAGTAACGAAACGAACATTGATAGAAAGTATTCATCTTCGAATATGAAAGAGTAAGTACATTATTTAAGCTGTTTAAAACATCCTTCTTTTCAACACCTTTAAATTTATTATCATAAGTCATATATGGTGCATCAGGATAGTGATTCACAAGTAAGCTATAAGTAGTGCTAATAGAACCATATTTTCTCGTCTCATCTTTTTCTTTGATGAGTTCTTTTAAGTTATATGCATTAGAATGTGTAAATTCTCTTTGATATTCTTTATCGACAAATATATTTTTATCATATGCAGAAGAAATATATAACTCCCCTGATATATCACTTTTAGAATAACTTACTACTAAGTTCTTGGCACGAGAAATTTTTTCACGAACTTTCGTAATTATCTTTTTATTTAAATCGATGGAAGTACTTATCCCTAGTTTTTCTTTTATATTATCATTTAAAAAGTCTTCGTCATGTGAAAGTGTTGGAAATACTCCTTGATTAAAGTTTATCAGAAATACATATTCATCATCTTTTATATCGTAGTTTATAAAATCGATACATTTTACAGCACTCTTTAATGTAAGAGGAGGAATCACTTCTTTATTTATATCTTCACAAATTATCTCTTTAAGGGAATTTAAGTCATCTAGCGAGCTATAATCGTTTATGACATTTATGATAGATTTAAAGATACACTTCTCTCTTTTCGTCTTAATGGAACTTTTAAGTTGTTCTATTGCTTCATTTAAATCATCTTGCCATAATTCATTGAATGCTTTTACTAAGTTTGAGGAAGCGATGGTTTCTTTATTGGGAAACTCTAGGGGGATATGGAAGTCCGCGAATTGGCGACGCATAGCTGGAATATAAGATTCTTGAACATTCGCTAGTTTTATTTTATTGATATCGACACCACTTTCGATGAGATTTATAATCGATGAGCATACGAATTCTAACTCTAAACTATTATTCTTAAAAGCATAGAGGGGAGTAAGACTGTGAGTTTTTTCATCTTCTAAGATATATTCGACATGAGCAAGAGATTCTAATTCACCAAACATCATATCATAATATTTATCTAAATAATTTAAATTATATATATATATGGTCTTATCTTTAAGACTATTTTTAAACATTTCATCTTTTTCTAATAAATTTTTTTCTTCTAAATCTTTCTTTAATTCGAGTAAAAACTGCACTTTTTCTTCTTTGATAGGTCTAACGTAATATAGAGATTTTATATACATTTCTGCGATGTCTCTTATGCAATGGTACTTTTCGTGAACATAAAGAATAGTTTCTTTTGTATAATCAAAATAAAACATCTTTTGAAATTCATTTAAGCCTATAACTTTAATATTTTTGAATAAATTTTTCTTAAGTTGTTTTATAAAATCTAACTTAATACTATCATTCAATATTATGATAGAGTTATCTTCAAAATCATAATCCATAACATCACCTGCTTTCTAACATATTATACCGTTTATTATACTTTGGGTCAAATTTTAAATAGATAATTTACCTTTTAGAATCACCCGAAAAAGGTGGTAAATTTATCAAAAAAGTGTTACCATTGTTATAGTGATAAGATATGAGGAATAGAAATTTTATATGTGTAGTGTTATTATTACTTATAATATTACTAACTGGCATTACGACCTGTTACTACATCGTCAAAAAAAGCGACGCTGCAAGACTATTAAAATCTAGTACCGTCGACAACGATAATATGCAAAGCAGTAACCAAATAATAGAAAATGATTTATTCACTTTGGTGACTACATATGATAACTTTTTAAATTATTTAAATAGAGAACAAAATACTTTCTTTGTATTTGGTAAAGAGAATTGTTCTTATTGTATGTCTTATAAACCCGTTTTAAATAAAATTATTTCAGAATATGATATTGAAGTAGTTTATATCGAACTAAATAAATTATCTCAAGATGATTATTATAATTTATTAAATACACCTCTAACTATTCCTGCTAAATGTACTAAAGAAAATACTGATAGTTTATTGATAGATGGTTTTGGTACACCATTAAGTCTTTTTACTAATAATGGTGCTACTTATGATTGTATTAGAGGATATAAAGATTATGACAACTTAGTTAGTGAACTATATTCTATTGGTTATATTAGTTAAAACGAGTTTAATCATGTTTCATTTCTGTATGCCCCTTTAATCCATACTTTTTAGATATTGGGTCTTGAAAGATAAAGTTTTTAAGAGGCTGAAATGTAAGGAACATAAAGCACGCGAATTCTATAGTTAATAATATCAAAGACAAATATGTATATATAAATGGAAGAGCACTCATATTAAGAAAGTATTTATTTACTAACTGCGATACTATGACGACGACATAAAAGGAAATAATGTCTATAACTAGTATCGATTTTTTTGTAAATGCCTTATATAAATAAAAAATTGTTGGCATGAGTATTATAATAGTCAATAAACATAAACTTTTAGCAATAAAGTAATTTGGATTTAGACCAAAGACATAACCATCATATAAACCCCATAACATAGTTGCAGTAAGACATATCTTAATATGTTCCCATGTACTTTCGTTTACTGCCGAAAAGATAGCGACAAATTTATTATGATTACTCATTTCATATGTAAAATGAAGTAACGTACCTAATAAAGAGATTATTATTATTCCAACGTAAAACATATTTCATCAACTCCAGTATATGCAAATTATATCACCACTATGTTATATTTAAAAGCATCAGTTAAAACAAGTATAAACAAAAAAATCCGTAAAAACGGAAATTAATACACAAAAAAATTGGCAACTACCTATTTTCGCATACACTATCGTCGGCGTTTTAGTGCTTAACTTCTCTGTTCGGGATGGTAAGAGGTGTATCCACTAAGCTATCGTCACCAATAAAGGATTTTGTCCTTTGAAAACTAGATAATGTTCCATCAAATTATATTGTGGATAAATCCTCGATCTATTAGTATTAGTCAGCTCAACGTATTGCTACGCTTCCACCTCTAACCTATCGACGTTGTAGTCTACAACGGATCTTACTAAAATTGGGAAAACTCATCTTGGAGAGGGCTTCCCGCTTAGATGCTTTCAGCGGTTATCCCTTCCATACATAGCTACTCTGCGGTGCCACTGGCGTGACAACAGATACACCAGAGGTATGTCCATTCCGGTCCTCTCGTACTAGGAACAGCT
>CAZIUY010000047.1:0-5695 GCA_964542625.1 uncultured Muribaculaceae bacterium
TTATTATTTTAACACAATATTAATTTTTTAAAAGTAGTTTATATATTTTTGTAAATTTTCTTTTTCGTCTTGTAAAGATGTCTGTTCACCATGTCCTGGATATATCCTCATTTCTTTTGGATATTCTAAAATCTTATTTATACTTTTTTTCATATCTTCTATACTTCCTCCAGGTAAATCCCATCTGCCAATAGATCCTTTAAATATGAAGTCTCCACAGAATAGTAATTTATCTTCTTCAAAATAAATGCTTATCAAGTCTTCTTTATGACCAGGAGTTCTAATCATCACAAATTCAAAATCATCGAGTTTATTTTTTCCTTCTTTTAAATTACGATAATCATACACTTTTACTTTCTTAATTTTTACTAGTTCGTCTAAGGCACCAATATGATCGAAGTGATAGTGAGTAATAATTATACCAATTAAATTTAAGTTTTCTAAGGCACTTAATATTTTATCTATTTCATCTCCAGGATCTATAATTAAAGCATTATCTTTCCTTTTTAATATATAAACATTTGTTTCTAACATACCTACTTGTATTATTTTAACTTTCATAATTTCATCACTTACAATATCATATCACACTTTAAAAAGATATTTAAAAAAAAACGATAGTCTGCTATAATTATAATAAGGATGTGGAATCATGAATAAAGTAACAATCGTTATACTAGTGTTGGTAGTAATTATCGCCATCTTAGTTATAACTTATATCGCAATATATAATAAAATACAGAAATATATTATTCGTATACAGGAAGCAGAAACAGAAATCGATGAAGCAATAAGAAAACGTCATGATTTACTTTTAAGTATGGAAAAGGAAATCAATTCTTTGACAGAAGTAAAGGAAAATAATTTTGAAGATTTTGCAAGTAACAAGATGAGTAACTTCGAAGCAGATAGAAAATTAACCAAGATAAAAGATACTTTTAGGAAGATTAAAGAAGACTTTACAGATAATTTAGATACAGATAATTATCGAAGTCTATCGACAGAATTAAAGATAGTCGAAGAAAAATCAGATGCGGCTAAAGCATATTATAATAAATTTACGACTTCACTTAATATGCTCATCAAGAAGTTTCCATCTAATATAGTGGCAAGAATCCATAAAATAGAAGAACATTTATATTTCGATAATAAGAATATGAATGATAGTGATATTTTAGACTTTAAGCTTTAAGGCCTTTTTTATTGCACCACTGTTTGCAAATATCATGGTTTAATCTTATAATAATTTCTAGGAGGTTTTTAATGGGATATCAAGTTGGAAAATATACTCTCGATAGAGAACAAACAGAGGTTGTCTTGAATGATGCTAAACATTTACTAGTGGTCGCTGGAGCGGGTTCTGGTAAGACTCTTACGATACTAGGTAAAATAAAATACTTAATTGAAGAAAAGAATATTAACCCTAAAGAAATAATTTGTATATCATTTACAGATAAAGCATCTAGTGATTTAAAAAGAAAAATAAAGGAAGATATAAATCTAGATTTAGATGTTTATACTTTTCATAAACTTGGATTAGAGATTTTAAAGAATTATCAAACATTTGAGATAGCTGATTCGCTTCTTTTAGAAGATTTAATTAATTTGTTTTTTATGGAAGATATATATAAGCATAAGGATGCCTTAGAGCTAGTTAGAAGATATTTTAATTTAAAAAGTATAGACAAATATAAAATATTTTATGAAAAGAATTATTTAGATATTAAAAATCTAGAAAAGCTTCTTAGTACTTTCTTACGACTGTTTAAAGCAAATGCTTATGATTATTTAGATTTCTTGAGTTTTTTAGATGATGCTAAACAGACACTAAATATTAAAAAATATAAGAGAGAAAAGATTCTTTTATCTCTAGCAATAAATATATATACGAGATATGAAAACTATTTAAAGTCAAATTCAGAAATAGATTTTGATGATATGTTGATAAAGTCAAAAAAGGTAGTCGATCAGTTTGGATTTATGCGACATATAAAGTATATTATAATCGATGAATATCAAGATACATCCATGGTAAGATTTAATTTAATTAAGAGTATTTTAAATAAGACAGATGCTTCTTTAGTCGCTGTAGGAGATGATTTTCAGTCTATTTATCGTTTTACTGGTTGTGACCTCGAATTGTTTTTAAACTTTAAGAAAATATTTGCAGATGGTGTAGTTTTAAAAATTCAAAATACTTATAGGAACAGTGTGGAGCTAATTTCTGCCGCGGGTAAATTCGTCATGAAGAATAAAAGCCAAATGAAAAAAAGGCTTCGCTCTAGTAAGAGATTAGCTAAGCCTTTTGCTATAAAATTTTATGATAATCCTAAAAGAGAATTTGAAAGTCTCATTAATTATGTCTATAATCAGTCTCACGAAGAAATACTCATTTTAGGAAGAAATAATAAAGATATTAATTTTTATATCGATAGTGAACTATTTCAATTAAATGAAGATTCTTTAATATATAAGGAAAACCGAAGTATCAAGATGAAATATATGACTACTCATAAATCTAAAGGTTTAGAAGCTCCTAATACGATTATTATTAATTTGAAAGATGATACCCTTGGATTTCCAAATAAGATGACGGACGATAAACTCTTGAGGTTTGTTTCTCCTCATTCATCTAAAATACCATACGACGAAGAAAGAAGACTATTCTATGTTGCTATTACGAGAACGAAGAATATAACATACTTGTTAGTTCCAAGGCATAATAAGTCTTCATTCATCGAAGAATTAGAACACGATAATAAAGATAAATTTATATACTTGTAAGTCTAATTATTTATTCTTTTTATCTTTTTTATTTCTACTATTTACATATTCACAAATTATTTTAGCACATTCTTCTTGTCCAATAGATGAATCTATACACAAATCATAATTATCTATTTTTCCCCATTCTAAACTAGAAATAGTCTTATAATAATTACTTCTAGTTTTATCGGATTTTTCAATGTTTTTGATAGCACTTTCTTTAGTATCATTATACATCTTCATTATATTTGCTATTCTATAGTCTTTTGGAGCATAAATGAACACTCTTACTAAGTCTTTATTATCTCTTAAAACATAATCTGCAGCCCTACCGACGATTACACAAGATCCATGATTAGCAATTTCTTTAATGACTTTATCTTGAGCTTGTACAGCATATTGGACTGGAGAAGAAGATAAATATAAGTCATTTAAGGCAGCTGGAGAATTAGAATGTAAATTAGAAATAAATTCTTTATCTAAACCACTTTCTTGAGCTGCGATTAAAGTCATCTCTTTATAATAATATGGAATATTTAGTTGTTTGGCAACTAACTCACCAATATACTTTCCTCCACTTCCATGTTGTCTTGCTATCGTAACGATGGCACCTTCATGTGATTCTTTTAAGACTGCCTTCTCATCTTTAACTTCTACATTTTCTTTTTCTTGTTTTTTGAAGAAAATTACGATTAATACACTAGAACAGATTATTCCTATAAAGTCAGCAAGAGGAGCAGCCCATAGAGCACCAGTGATACCTAAATATTTTGGTAATATAATTACTAATGGTACAAAGCAAACTATATCACGAAGTAATGACACTATAGCAGCTTTAACAGGTTGTCCAACTGCTTGAAAGAATATCGAACTCATCTTTATTATACAAGTAAATGTTACGAGCATTAAGAAGATTCTAAATGTCATCGTCGCAAATTCCATATATAAGGCAGATTCTGAACCAAACATCCTAATGATTACTTGTGGACAGAGCTCGAATATTAAAGTTGCAATAATTCCTATTATAATGGTCGATTCTAAAACTATTTTAAATGTTTCTTTTACTCTATCAAATTTTTTAGCACCATAGTTATAACCTAGTATTGGTTGAGCTCCTAAGATAATACCAACTATTATATTGATGATTATCGTAAATACTTTCATCGTGATACCTATGACCGCAATCGGTATATCAGCTCCATATTTTGACATAGCTCCATATTTAGCAAGCATTATGTTACAAACTAATGATATTACTACTATCGACATTTGGGTAATAAATGTCGATACACCAAGTTTTATAACATTACTAAATAATTTCATATTAATTTTAAAACTTTCTAATTTAAGTTTAAATGTTTTTGTTCTAAATAAATATACTATCGAAATAATGAACGATACGATTTGTCCTAAAATCGTTGCTATGGCAGCACCTTTGATACCGAGCTTAAAAACGAATATAAATATTGGATCTAGTATAATATTTAGTATTGCTCCAGATAATGTGGATGCCATCGAGAATGCAGGTGACCCGTCTGCACGAATAACAGCATTTAGCATATTTGCTACCATATAAACTGGAATTGCAGATAATATTATCGTGAAGTAATCTCTTGCGAGATTAATACTTGCCTCTGATGCTCCAAAGGCATATAAAATATTATCCATAAAAGTAAATCCTAAAATTAGAAATATAATACTAATTACAAATGTAATTATAAGTCCATTTCCTATTGCTTTATGGACATCTTTTGTGTCTTTTCTACCCTGACACAGTGATAAAAATGCAGCGGCACCATCACCAAAACACCAAGCAAATGCTACTGCTATGATAGTTACTGGATAAACTATAGTGGTTGCGGCATTTCCTAAATAACCTAATTCACTATTCCCAATGAATATTTGATCGACTATGTTATAAAGGGAACTTATAAGTAGTGATAAAATGCAGGGAATAGCAAATTTTAATAATAATTTAGAAATTTTTGAAGTTCCTAAAAACTTATTATTCTCTTCCATCTTTTTTTCCTCCTTTAGTTTTTGTCGTTAGCGAGTTAAATTTATACTAAATTGTTTTATAATTTGAGCAAAAAATAAACGTAGAAAATGGTCAGTTTTCTACGCATCTCTGCTGGTTCGACATATAGATTTTATCAATTTGATAATTTCTTGTCAAGGGAAAAATTTTTTATAAATTTACACTTCATTCATCTTCATAATTCCATTAGCAGTACTTAATTTACTTACCTTCTACAAATCTTTGTTTCAGGTTAAAAGATTCCTTTAACATCAGTAATCCTTTAATTAGTTATTAAATTGTTTTCTTCATTAACTTGTTTTTGTAATAACTCTAAATCTTTAAGACTCTTGTTGTTTTTTAGTGCTTCCATCTGTCTCCTAGCTGAATTATTTAGTCTTACTAGTCTTTCTCTTTGAGGTACTTTTTCTTCTATTAATTCTGCGTTTGTATTTTGTAAATTATTGAGTATTACTAAGTGTAATAAATCAGTATAGTCCCTCATGTTCCCGTTTTTAGCAAGTTTTGGATTACTTTCTCTCCATTCTTTAGAAGTCATTCCAAATAATGCAACATTTAACACTTCTGCTTCTTCTGCATAAACAAATTGTTTTTGTTTTTCAGTTAAAGTGGGAACTATACATTTCTTAATTGCATCAGTATGAACCACATAATTAACTTTTGATAAAAGTCTCGTCGCACTCCATTCAATCTTTTCTTGATAAGCTTCATTAGTCTTTAATCTTTCAAATTCAGTTATAAGATATAATTTAAACTCAGGTGACAACCAACTTGCAAATTCAAAGGCAATATCAGGATGGGCAAAGGTACCTTTACTATATTTACCACTGCTTGGGATAATACCAATTGCATTAAAATTTTTCTTCCATCTATTAGGAGTCATAGTAAATC